>JAGHUY010000261.1 GCA_018064545.1 Candidatus Apopatosoma intestinale
CCGATATGCCTTGTTTGTTAAAGGCTTTTGCCACGTCGATCCCCTCACCGGCCACGCTGAGTTGATAGTAACCGCCGCCGGGAAAAATCAGCACGGCCGAGTCGGCTCCCTCTGCCGGATAGGCGGACAGTGCGGGAATCTGACGGTCGTCCGGTATGCCGTCGGGGATTTCGTCTCCCCACAGCGGAAGCCACTCGTGAGAACGCAAAAAATCTTCGGAAATCATGACGGAATCATCCTCATTCTTTTTTTCCATTGTATCACAGGAAAATCGGAAAATCAAGAAAATAAAAAAGAAAAACGGGGAGATTTCTTCAACCGTATCTATTTACAAAGAATAGGGGATATGATATACTGAAAATGAAATAATGGGAGAGAAGGGATTGCCTATGATTAAGACGGTTGTGATCGACAGTATGGACGGTGTCATGAAAATGATCGAGGACCAGGAATTCAATACCGAGATCGGGCGGCTACGCAGTTCTTTCTTTTTCCGCGGACTGCCGGACGTCACCTATCGTCTGTCCACCAGTCTGAGCCGGAACTGTAAGCATCTGGCCGGCGAGTTGGAACCGTCCGTTCTTCGCAACTTTGCGAAATATGCCGGAAGCGAAGACCCGACTCTGAATGATTCGGTATGGAAACAGATGGCTCTCGGCCAACAGCACGGGCTTCCTACGCGGCTTCTCGACTGGACGCGCTCCCCGCTGATCGCTCTGCATTTTGCCAATACCGAAAGCAATTTTGCCAAATTCGATCAGCGCGACTGCGTGGTATGGCGCATGGATATGCGCGACGTGAACCGCAATCTGCCGGAGAAATATACCAAGGCGCTGGACAGCGAAAAAGCCTATGTTTTCTCGGTGGATTCGCTGACCAAACTGGTGAAGAGCGTTGAGCAGTACGACGAAGATATGAAAGATCGCGCATTTGTCAGCGTGGAACCGCCGTCGATCGATCCCCGCATCATCAACCAATATTCGTTTTTTTCCGTCATTCCGTCGGGTATTACGGATATTGAAGACTATTTGGATCGTCATACGGAAAAAACGGTTCGCTATATCATCAAAAAAGAGATCCGTTGGGACGTGCGCGACCTGCTGGATCAGTTCAACATCAACGAGCGCATCATCTATCCGGGGCTTGACGGTCTGTCGAGTTCCTTGGCACGTCACTATTACGTTAAATAACGGAGGACAGTATGGGAAAAAAGAACGGAAAGGGATGGCTTTATTTACTGCCGGCGATCCTGTTTCTCGGCGTTTTTATGGTCTATCCGCTGATCGACGTATTCATTTACTCGTTTGAGGAGGGGTATAATTCCGCGTCTCAGACGTATTTCGGAACAGGACTTTATAACTATTCTTACGTTTTGCACGACCCGTATTTTTTGCAGGCACTCAAAAATACGTTTTTGCTGGTCATCATCACGGTTCCGATCTCCACGGGATTTGCGCTTCTGATCTCTTTGGCGCTCAATTCCATCAATCCACTCAAAAAATTTTTCCAGACCGTGTATTTCTTGCCGTATGTCACCAATACGCTTGCCGTCGGTCTTGTCTTCATGATTCTGTTTAAAAAAACGGCCTATTCGGACGGTCTTGTCAACCTGCTGATCCACTGGTTCGGCGGGGCATCGGTTGACTTTATCGAGGGACCGTATTGGGCAAAGCTTTTTGTGCTGTGCTTCTATACAATTTGGATTGTTCTTCCGTTCAAAGTACTGATTCTGACAAGTGCGCTTGCTTCCGTCAATCAGAATTATTACGATGCCGCCAAGATGGACGGTACATCGAGCATGAGAGTCTTTACGAGGATCACGCTGCCCATGATCTCACCCATGATCTTCTATTTGGTGATCACCGGTTTTATCGGTGCGTTCAAGGCGTACAGCGACGCGGTGGCTCTGTTCGGAACCAATCTGAACGCCGCGGAGATGAATACCATCGTCGGTTACGTATACGATATGTTGTACGGAAACAGCGGCGGGTATCCGTCCTTTGCTTCTGCCGCCGCGATCATCCTGTTTGCCGTAGTGATGACGATCACCTGCATTAACCTGATGATCAGCAGGAAAAATGTCCACTATTAAAGAAAGGAGCCGGATATGAGTCAAATCGTCGATTACAAAAAAGCCGATCAGGCGGCTAAGACCCGCCGGACGGTCCTTCGCGTCTTCACCTATATCCTGCTGGCCGCTTGGGCGGTCATGGTCCTGTTTCCTTTCTATTGGATGGTTTTGACTTCCGTCAAGAGTTACAGCGCATATAACGGGGAGTATATTCCGAAGTTTTTCACACTCTCGCCAACGCTGGAAAACTACAAAGAGGCGTTTACCGCCGTCAACCTCGGCCGCTATTTTGCCAATACCTTTCTGTTTACCGTGGCGACGACGGCCTGTATGCTCGTGGTCATTACGCTGGCGGCCTTTGCCTTTGCCAGACTGGAATTCCGCGGAAAGAATCTAGTCTTCACACTGTTCCTGTCTCTGATGATGATCCCGAACGAACTCGTTGTGATCACGAATTTCATCACCATCACCGATCTCGGACTCCGCAATACGTTCATGGGTCTGATCCTGCCGTCCGTGACGTCTGTCTTTTATATTTATCTGTTGAAAGAGAACTTTGCGCAGATTCCCGATGAACTCTATTACGCCGCCAAGGTGGACGGCACGTCGGATTTCAAATATCTTTTGAAAGTGATGATCCCGATCAGCAAACCGACGATCATCACCGTGATCATTCTGAAAGTCATTGAATGCTGGAACTCCTACGTATGGCCGCGTCTGATCACGGACGATCCCGACTATTACCTCGTCTCCAACGGAATCCAGGAACTTCGCGAAAACGGCCTCGGCCGGGAGAACATTCCGGCCATGATGGCGGCTGTCGTCGTCATCTCCGTTCCGCTTGTGGTTTTGTTCCTGATCTTCCGGAATAAGGTCATGGCCGGTGTTTCGAGAGGAGGGACAAAGGGATGAGACGGACGCACAGAATTCTTTTTTTCCTGCTCGTCTGTGTGATGGCGTTTTCCGGTACGCTCTCCGCGTTCCACGGCTCCCGGGGACTGGACCCGTTTGTGATCCCGGAGGAGTTTGATACCGAAAAGACGTATGAGATCACATTCTGGGCGAAAAACGATACCAATATAAATCAAGTTCGTATCTACGAAAAGGCGATTGCCGATTTTGAGGCTCTGTACCCCAATATTCACGTCAACCTCCGCCTGTATACGGATTATTCCCGCATCTATAACGACGTTATTACCAACATTTCGACCCAGACGACGCCGAACGTCTGCATCACCTATCCCGACCATATCGCCACGTATCTGACGGGCGTTAATACCGTCGTGCCGCTGGACGGTCTGATGGATGATCCGAAATACGGCCTTGGCGGTTCGGAACTTCGATTCACGTCTCCGAAAAGGGACGAGATCGTTTCGCAGTTCCTCGCGGAGGGAGAATTCGGCGGCGATTCCTACGCCATCCCGTTCATGCGGTCGACAGAGGCCTGCTACGTCAACAAGACGTATGTGGAAGCCCTCGGATATACCTTGCCGGAAACGCTGACGTGGGACTTTATCTGGGAGGTCTCCGAGGCCGCCATGGCGCAGGACGGGGAAGGCAATTTCCTTGTCAACGGACAAAAGATCATGATTCCGTTTATCTATAAGTCCACGGATAACATGATGATCCAGATGCTTCGGCAAAAAGAAGCCGGTTATTCCGATGAAGAGGGAAATATCGGCATTTTCAACGATACGACGAAAGAACTCCTCTATACGATTTCCGAACACGCCGGAACGAGGGCTTTTTCCACGTTCAAGATTTCCAGTTATCCCGCCAACTTTCTGAATGCGGGACAGTGCATTTTTGCCGTGGATTCGACGGCCGGTGCCACTTGGATGGGAACGGACGCGCCGCTTTCCGACATCAGCGAGGACGCCATTGTCGAATTTGAAACGGCTGTGATGACGATCCCGCAGTTTGAACCCGAAAATCCGCAGATGATCTCACAGGGGCCATCCATTTGCGTTTTCAACAAAAAAAACTCCGGCGAGGTGCTGGCTTCGTGGCTGTTCGCCCAGTATCTGCTGACCGATGGCGTACAGATCGCCTACGCGGAGACCGAGGGATATGTTCCGGTCACCAAAAACGCGCAGGAAAGCGCGGAATACCGGGATTATCTTTCCCGTGCCGGGGAGGACGATACGACGCATTATGAAATCAAGATTCAGGCGTCGGAGTTATTGCTCGATCACATCGAAGACACGTTCGTGACACCGGTCTGGAACGGATCGGCCTCTTTACGCGAGGCTTCCGGACAACTGATTGAAAACGTGACCAAATCCATGAGAAGAAAAGAGACCGTGGATGAGGCGTACATGGAAAAACTGTTTTCTGACGTGACGGCTCTCTACCGGCTGAATCAGGCAAATGCCGCATCGGTGCAAAAAACGGAACTCGGAAAACTGCCCGAAGCCGCCGTTGCGCTTCTGATTACGCTCGTCTCCGTATGGGTTCTTCTCGGCGGATACGCGCTCTTTACTTTCCTCAGAAAGAAAAAGAGTAAAACATAGGAAATGTATTGACTTTTTTTTAGAATTTTTGGTATAATATGACTGTTCGAAAGAACGACAATTTTGAAAGGGAGAACAAAAAATGAAAAAGATTTTAGCTTTGACTCTGGCTCTTGTTTTTGTGCTTGCTCTGGTGTCTTGCGGCGAAAAGCCCGACGTAAAGGGTGAGGGCGTTATGACCTATGACGAATACGTTGCCGCCGAACTCGACAGCAAGGTCGTCATTGAGACCTACGTTCAGGCCAAGCAGTCTTGGTGGGACAACAAGGCGACGGTTTACTCGCAGGATAAAGACGGTGCCTATTTCCTCTACAACATGGCTTGCTCCGAAGAGGATTACGCAAA
>JAGHUY010000196.1 GCA_018064545.1 Candidatus Apopatosoma intestinale
ATCCGCCGTCACGCGGTCGCCGGGTCCGATCTCATGCCGCAGGAGCCGTTCCGAGAGAACGTCCGTGATCTTCCCGTCGATCAGCCGGCGGGGCGGCCGGACGCCGTAAGTCTCATCGAATCCCTCCCGGGAGAGAAGCGCTACGGCTCTGTCCGTCACCGTAAGGTCGATCCCCTGCTCCCGCAGGCGCGCCGTCACCGCCGCGACCATGCCCGAAGCGATCTTCTCCACCGCCTCTTCCGACAGCGGATCGAAGATCACGATCCCGTCGATGCGGTTGAGTAGTTCCGGCCGGAACACCGTGCGCAGTTTTTCGCGGATGCGTTCCTCGCGCCGCTCCTTTTCCCCGACGGCCGAGCCAGAAAAACCGAGGGACCGCATACTGCTGCCCTCCCCCGTGCCGAGATTGGACGTCATGATGACGACGGTGTTGGAAAAGTTGACCCGCCGCCCGCCGGAATCGGTCAGTTGCCCCTCTTCGAGAATCTGTAACAGCAGGTGATACACGTCGGGGTGCGCCTTTTCGATCTCGTCGAACAGCACCACCGAATACGGCATTTTCCGCACCCGCTCGGTCAGCCCCCCGCCCTCGCCGTATCCGACGTAACCGGGCGGAGACCCGATCATTTTGGATACGCTGTGTGCCTCCATATATTCGCTCATGTCAAGCGTGATCATCGCGTTTTCGGTCCCGAACAGGACGGCTGTCGTCGCCTTGGCCAGTTCCGTCTTGCCTACACCGGTCGGCCCGACAAAGAGAAACGATCCGACCGGACGGTGCGGGTCTCCGAGTCCTGCCCGGCCGCGCCGGATGGCTCTCGCCACCGTCTCCACGGCTTTGTTCTGCCCGATGACACGCGCCGAAAGAAGCGTCTCCATCTCCGAAAGACGGCGGCTTTCGTCGTCGGACAGGCGCGACACCGGAATATTCGTCCACGCGGTCACGATCGAGGCGATCTCCGCTTCCCCGATCTTTTCCCCGCCCTCGCGGAACTTCCGGCGGTGGCGTTCCCGTGCCTCTTCAAGTTTGACCCGCTCTTTCGCCAGATCGTCGCGAACCGCCGCCGCTTCCTCAAACGATTGCCCGCGGACAAGCCGCTCTTTTTTCTCATTCAAGGCGTTGACACGCTCTTCCAGACGTCGGATGGCCTCCGGTTTGCCGCTCGCTTCGATGCGCTTCCCGGCCGCCGCCTCGTCGATCAGATCGATCGCCTTATCCGGCAGAAACCGATCCGGGATATACCGTACCGACAGCCGCACGGCCGCTTCCATGGCCTCATCGGTGATCTTCACCCGATGATGCCGTTCGTACCGCTCCCGGAGCCCGCGCAAAATTGCCATCGTCTCCTCCGGCGTCGGCTCCCGCACCAGAACGGACTGGAACCGCCGTTCGAGTGCCGTGTCCTTTTCGATATGCTTTCGGTATTCCGTGATCGTCGTCGCCCCGATGATCTGCATTTCGCCGCGGGCGAGTGCCGGTTTTAACAGATTGGCGGCGTCCAGTGCCCCCTCGGCCGCTCCCGCTCCCACGATCATATGAATCTCGTCGATAAAGAGGATCACGTTGCCCGCCGCCTCGACTTCCTCCATCACTTTTTTGAGGCGGTCTTCAAATTCGCCCCGGTATTTCGCCCCCGCCAGCATCGCCCCCATATCGAGCATCACCACGTGTTTTTGGAGAAGCAGATCGGGCACCTCACCCGCCGTGATCTTCATTGCCAGCCCCTCGACCACCGCCGTCTTGCCCACACCCGGTTCCCCGATCAGACAGGGATTGTTCTTCGTCCGGCGGCAGAGGATGCGGATCATCCGCGTCACCTCTTCTTCCCGGCCGATGATCGGATCGATCCGTCCCTCTCTCGCCTGGCGGCACAGATCGCGCCCGTACTGTTTCAGCGCCGACGTCATCCCCGTCTGCGTGCCGGAATACGACCCGTGTCCCCGGTCTTTTTTGTCGGTCATGTCGAGCAGAAACGCACTCGCATCCGACGTGATTTCCCCGACCCCGACGCCCTGGCTGATGATCAGTTTGACGGCCACGCTGTCCCGTTCCGCAAGCAGAGAGAGCAGAATGTGTTCCGTGCCGACCAGATGTTGACCGTATTTGCCCGCCTCGATGGCGGACATCTCGATCACCCGGCAGAGGCGCGGCGTCATGTCCAGCGTGGAGAGTTCCGTCTTCTCCCCCTCGCCGAGCAGTTCCGAGACCAGTGCTTTGGTGGAAGAAAACGTGATGCCGTGGGATTCCAATATCCCCGCGCCCACCGAATCCGACAGAGACAGAATCCCCAAAAGCAGATGTTCGGTTCCGATATAGGTATGCCCCATTTCACAGGCGATCAGCCGGGCTTTGGACAGTGCCCGCCCGGCCAGATCGGTCAGTTTGTTCTGCATAATACCCCCCATTTTTCACATTTTTCTGATTCTATTCTGTCCCGGTTTTCCCGGCGTCAATCGCTTTTTTCCTCCCCTAAGAAAAAAAGGTAAAACCTCCTTGTAATTTCCCCGGATTTATTGTAAAATGAAAAGAGAAAAAGAACAGGAAAAGGAGATTTATATGCTTTCCCGAGTATTTTCGGCAGGGCTTTACGGGATCGACGGGTATCTCGTCACCGTGGAGTGTGACATGGAAAGCCTTCTGCCCGTCTTTCATATCGTGGGACTGCCCGACAACGCCGTGAAAGAGGCCACCGAGCGCGTCCGCGCCGCCTTTTCCAACAGCGGTCTGCCGTTTCCCGACAAGCAGGTGACACTGAATCTGGCACCCGCCGACCGCCGCAAGGAGGGGTCGTGCTTTGACCTTGCCATGCTCTGCGCGGTGCTGAAATGCGCCGGCGTCTTCGGCCGTGCCGACACGGACGCCCACTGCTACGTCGGGGAACTCTCTATGTCGGGCGAAGTACGCCCGGTCTCGGGCGTTCTCTCGATGGCGCTGGCCGCCAAAGCCGCGGGTAAGACCGAGTTTTTCGTCTCTCCGGGAAACGCGGCGGAAGCCGCGGTGATCGAGGGACTGACGGTCTATCCGGTCAAGAACGCCGTCGCTCTCATCGAGCATATTAAG
Organism: Candidatus Apopatosoma intestinale; assembly: GCA_018064545.1. Classification (GTDB taxonomy): domain Bacteria; phylum Bacillota; class Clostridia; order Oscillospirales; family CAG-272; genus Apopatosoma; species Apopatosoma intestinale. The sequence goes on from JAGHUY010000196.1 coordinate 3,062, forward strand.
GGCGTCGCCCCGATCGCACCTTTCGTGCCGTCAGAGGAACCGTCTGCCGTGTCCTCCCTTGCCCGTCTGCCGGATTTTGCCGACGTCAAGGGACAGGAAAAAGCCAAACGCGCACTGGAAGTCGCCTGTGCCGGCGGCCATAACGTGCTGTTCATCGGCCCGCCGGGAACGGGCAAAAGTATGCTCGCCAAACGTATCCCGTCGATTCTGCCGGAGATGTCCCGGGAGGAGTCGCTGGAAACCACCCGCATCCATTCGGTCTCAGGGCTTCTCGACGGCCCGGGACTCATGACCGTCCGGCCGTTCCGAAGCCCGCACCATTCCCTGTCGTGCGCAGGGCTTACGGGCGGCGGTAAAGTGCCGGCACCCGGCGAGATTTCTCTCGCCCACAACGGCGTTCTCTTTCTCGACGAACTGCCCGAATTTTCCCGCGAGGCCATGGAAGCCATGCGTCAACCGCTGGAAGACGGCAAGGTGACGATCACCCGTGTCAGCGGCCGTTTCACGTTCCCGACCGACTTTATGCTCGTCTGCGCGATGAACCCCTGCCCGTGCGGTTACGCCGGCCATCCGACGAAAGCCTGCACCTGCTCGGACTCCGAAGTGGAACGGTATCGGAAACGGATCAGCGGGCCGCTCCTCGACCGGATCGATATTCAGGTCGAAGTCCCGCCGCTCTCGTTTGACGAGATCGCCGACCACGCCCCCTCTCCGATGGATTCGGCTGTGATGCGGGAACACATCCGCGCCGCCCGCGCGTTTGCCGCCGAACGGTACGGAAGTGACGCAGGACCTCGGAACAACGCCGCCCTGACCGTATCGGAAATCCACCGTTATTGCGTTCTGGACGACGCGGCAAAGGCCCTCCTTAAAACCGCGTTTGATAAACTCGGCCTTTCCGTGCGCGGCCATGATCGGATTTTGCGCGTCGCACGGACCGTCGCCGATCTGGAAAGAAGCGAGGTCATCCGCGCGGAGCATATCGCCGAAGCCATCCAGTATCGGTCGCTGGATCGGAAATACTGGCGATAACAGGCTTTTTTGCAAATAAATACATATGTATAA
>JAGHUY010000283.1 GCA_018064545.1 Candidatus Apopatosoma intestinale
GATCTGACGCGCCACGCGCACGAACATGGCGCCGACGCGGTGTCTTCCGTGCCGCCGATCTACTTCATCTACGGCGAAAACGAGATCGTCGACTACTACAAGACCATGGCGGATGCCGCCTGCGGCACGCCGCTTCTCATGTACGGCTACGGCGCCGCCAAACTCTCGTTTGAGATGGTGGAAAAGATTCTGGAAATCGACAACGTGATCGGCATCAAGTGGACGTTCCCGGACTACTATACGATGCTCCGCATCAAAAGTCTGAAAAACGGAAACGTCAACGTCATCAACGGCCCGGACGAGTCGCTTGTCTGCGGGCTTGCCGCCGGCGCGGACGCCGGCATCGGGACGACGTACAACGTGATGCCGGGGCTCTTCTGCGATCTCTATCGCGAATTTAAGGCCGGCAACGTTGCGGCCGCCACCGCTATGCAACAGAAAATTTCGGCGGTCATCACGGTCATGATCAAATACCACGCCATCGCCGCCACCAAGGCTATGCTCACCGAGATGGGCTTTGACGTCGGCGAGTGCCAAAAGCCGCTTCGCCAGATCGGCGCGGACGAGCGAAAAGCCCTGATGCGCGAGGTTTCGGGGATCGTTGATTTCAAGGAACAGAAAGTCTTATAAAAAGCAAAAAAGGAACTGCCCGCGGGCAGCCCCTTTTTTCTTTTACAGGGAAAATCAATGATAATTGACAGCCAATCCGAGGAGCAGAATACCGGCGGTCAGAATAAACGTAAGCAGGTGATAGAGCCAAGTATCTTTCATATACTTCACATACGTATAATCGGACAGATTGAGCGAAATCAGCAACGCCGCATCGGTCGGATAGATATAATTGGCAAAGCCGTCGCCGAAGATATAGGCAAGCACGATCAGATTAGCAGGAATAGAAAAAGCGGACGCGATCGGCAGGATCAGCGGGATCAGGAGAAACGCCTTGGCACTGCCGCTGGCAATGAACAGTTCGGTGAGCACCACGACCAAATAGATGAACAGGATCAAAAGATACGGCGACAGCCCGCCCGCGACCTTCATCAAATTGTAAACCAGCGTATCGAGCCGGTACGATTCGACGAGTATGTATTTGATGGACGATGCGAGTAAAATCAGCGCGAGGCTCGGAAGCATGATGACAGCGCCCTTACCGAACGTCTTAGCGAGGTCTTTGCCGTTCATTCCGGCAACGAGCGAAGCTGAGATGCCGCCGACGAGGAAGCACAGCGCAATGATGATCAGCGTATAATCCTGCAATGCCGTGACAACGGTGGACAGGATGCAGAGGATCAGACCCACTCCCAAAATCAAGCCGAACAACCGGATGGCACGGTCGAGTTTTTCGTCCCTTTGGAAATCCATCTCGAAATCCACCGGGGTGGAGCCGTTTTTCTTCTCCACTCTCTTCGCGTGCAGAACCAGAAACGTCGTCAGCAAGGCATAGATGACAAGGA
>JAGHUY010000042.1 GCA_018064545.1 Candidatus Apopatosoma intestinale
CGCGACCTACGCCGAGGCGACAAAACCCGAGAACGCGCAGGGGATGCTCGTCTCCTACGACGGGATGGACCTCGTGATTTGACAAATTTTTTGCAAAAAAAGAAAATTGCTCTTGATTTTTCCGAAAACGTGTGATATAATGCTCCTTGCTATATTGGATTTACGGAAAAGCGAGGGTCTCGTTTTTCCGATGGAGTAGAATTTGAACCGGGAGGTGTAAGGATATGGCAAAATGCGCATACTGCGGTAAGGGCGTTACGTTCGGTAACAACGTTTCCCACTCGAACCGTAAAACAAGCAGAGCTTGGAAGCCGAATATCAGAAAAGTTAAGATCGTAGAAAACGGCACTCATAAGACCGTTGCGATTTGCTCTCGTTGCCTTCGCGCAAACAAGGTAGAAAGAGCATAACACACTTACCCTTTTTGGGATTTGGTGATGACCCCCTCTCCGCGGAGAGGGGTTTTGCTTTCAAGCAGGGGGTTTTTCTATGGAATCAAAAGTTTATACACTCCGTGAAGACGACGCGGAGATCACGCTGACATCCTATATCGCGTCCGCGACAGAGGAGCTGTCTTTCAATCAGAAACGCAAAGCCATTCTTGTCATTCCCGGCGGCGCATACTGGATGGTATCCGACCGGGAGGGCGAACCGATTGCGTATTCGTTCCTCAATGCCGGTTTCAATGCTTTTGTCTTAAAATATACGGTCAGAGGCAAACGCCGCTTCCCTGCTCAGCTCTTGGAGGTCTCCATGGCGATGAAACTGATCCATGAGCACGCCGAGGAGTTCCATATCGATCCCGACTATATCTTTACGATCGGGTTTTCTGCCGGCGGGCATCTGTGCGCGTCGCACGGTACCATGTGGAATCGGGATTTCATCTTTGAGTCCGTCGATATGCCGAGAGAGTGGAACCGTCCGCGCGGCATGATTCTCGGCTATCCCGTCATCACGTCCGGTGAGAAAGCCCATCGCGGCTCGATCGACAATCTGCTCGGCGAAAAGAAAGAAGACCCCGAGGCACTCGAAACCGTTTCGCTGGAAAAGCAGGTAACGGAGGACACGCCTCCGACGTTCCTGCTCCACGCCCGCAACGACACCTGTGTGCCCGTCGAGAATACGCTTCTCTTTGCCACGGCACTCGCCGCGCATAAGATTCCTTTTGAGATGCACGTCTATCCCGTAGGCGGCCACGGTTTTTCTCTCGCTTCGCCGCTCGTTGGCGTAGAAAAAGCCTATCCGTCCCTGCCCGGCTGGATCGATCTGGCCATCCAGTGGGCAAAAACCGTTTAAAAGTTTGGTCATGACCGGAAAGGAGGGTCTCCCGTTGGAAGAAAAGAAAAAAAGACGCTCCCTGTTTTTCCGCCGCTATGAGAAAGACGGCAAGGGTGTCAAAAAAGAAGACGTCATCACGGATTATACGCTCGGGAACTTTTTCAAGCTGTACGTCCGTCGCTTTTCCAAATTAGTCTATGTCAATTTTCTGTACGTATTCGGAAATTTCCCGCTACTCTTCTTCATTCTCGGCATCAGCGGCAATTTTTCGAATGCGTCCGTCGCCCCGGTCTCGCCGCTCTATCCGATCGCCTACGGGCTGTATCGGGCGACCGGTAACAGCGCCGCCACTGCCCCCCTGTTCGGCCTGTTCGGCAACATGGAGCCGGTGTTCAGCCACACCACGCCCGCCTGTTACGTTCTGTTCGGCATCTCCGCGCTCTTCATCATCACGTTCGGGCTGGTCAATACCGGATGCGCCTATCTGATCAAATGTATGATCAAAGGCGACCCGATCTTTCTGTTTGAAGACTTTTTCCATGCAATCAAACAGAACTGGAAACAGGCCGTGCCACTTGGCATTCTCGACCTTGTCTTCTGCGGGGCCGGCGCCTATGCCCTGTCGTTCTATCAGAGCAATTATAATACCTATTATATCTTGTTCTTCTGCACCGTCGCCGCGTTTATCGTCTATACGTTCATGCGGTTCTATCTGTATAACATCCTCGTCACGTTCAAGGTGTCGTTCCGCCAACTGATCAAAAACTCGTTCATTCTCTCCATTCTGGCGATCGGCAAGAATTTCGGTGCGCTTCTCGGCATTCTCCTGTTCACGGGCGTTTCGTTTCTCTTGTTCTCCGTGTTCATGCCGTTCGGCGTGATCATCCTCGCCATGCTCTATTTTGCCACGGTGTCGTTCATCGCGACCTACGCCGCCTATCCGAAGATCAAAAAATATATGATCGACCCGTATTATCCGGCGGAGAAGCCGGACGAGCCCGAAGAACCGGAAGAAGATGAACCCGTTTTTCGCGACCATGGTTAAAACGTCCCCCTTTCGCTCACAATAGAGCAAAAAGGGGGATTTTTTTATGTCAACGTTTCGCACCGACCTCGCGTCCGAACTCCGGACGCACGCCATGCGCATCTACACAGAACAGCATCGGGGAGAGCCCGACGGCGTGATCTGCCGGGAGAAAGAACTGGAAAACGGCATCACGGAAAGCCGCATCGAGATCGTCAATAAAGAGGGGGAACAGGCCATCGGCAAGCCGATGGGAACGTATCTGACCCTGTTTTTCCCGCCTGCCCCGTCGCTCGACTATGAGACGTTCGGAACGCTCACCCGACTGCTGTCGGAACGCATCAAAAGTCTATGCGGGGAGATGGTTCAAAAAACCGACCGCGTTCTGTTTTGCGGGCTCGGCAATCGGGAGATCACGCCGGACGCGCTGGGGCCGATGGCGGCCGATCGGGTGCTGGCTACCCACCATCTGCTCGTTTCCGACCCGGAGACGTTTTCTGCCGTCGGCTTTTCGGACGTGGCGGTCTTTGCGCCCGGCGTCATGGCGCAGACCGGCATGGAAGCACTCGATCTGATCGCCGCCGCCGCCGAAAAACTCCGTCCCGATCTGATCATCGCCGTTGACGCGCTCTGCGCGCGCGACCCGGAGCGGCTCTCCCGCACCGTACAGCTCAGCACCACCGGCATTGCGCCGGGATCGGGCATCGGCAATCTGCGCGGGGCGTTAAACAAGGACACACTCGGCACTCCCGTCCTCGGTCTCGGCATTCCGACCGTCATCGAGGGAGCCACGATGGTGCGGGACGCCATGGCAGACCGGCCGGAAGAAGAACAGCAAAAAGCCGCCGAAAAACTCGCGGGGCTCTTCGTCGCGCCCAAAGACGCCGACCTTTCGATCCGGCTTCTCTCGTCGGTCGTGGGCGACGCCGTCAACACCGCCTTTCAGGACGGACTTTCCGCCGAGGAAATGGCGATGATGTAGCATAACGGAGAATCCGCCCCCGTAAACCGGGTTCGGATTCTTCCTGTTAGGCTGGCATATTCCCGCTTTCTTTTCATAAATATAAGGAATGAAAGAGGGTGAGAACCATGTGGGAACCGACCGAGGAGGTCAGAGGGCCGTATATCAAAGAGCGTAAGCGGCGCGGCAAATCGTTTTTCCGCGTCGTGTTTCTGCTGTTTCTTGTCGCCGCGCTCACCGCGCTCGTCCTGCTTTTTCGGAATCCGGGAAAGAAACTCGCGTGGCTGTCGCTTCTCCTGCGAAAAGAGCCGACCGCCACGCAGGACACAAAGGCATCGGCAGATTCCCATACAGAAACGACCGAAAGCACCGAAACAGAATCGCCCCCGCCCGAACTTTCCGTGCGGCGCGTGGACTATTCGGCAAAAGCCCTCGGCGTCCGGTACGAAAACCGCACGTCCTATGAGATCGACAACGCCTATTTCGTCTCGTCGGCCTCCTTTGCGCCGGGCGGGGTGTTGGTGTTCGCCACACGGGGATACGAGGCGTATGCCGAAAGCGGCGACGGCATTGCCGGCGAGGAAAACGTGGCGTCTCTTGCCGAAACCTTGGCGGATGCTCTGCGAAAAGAGGGCGTGAACGCCGTCTTTCTTCCCGTCTCGGAAAACGGGGTGTTCACCTATGAGAACTCCTGCCGGATGGTGTCCGAATACCTCGCCGGACACAGCGAGATCGCCTATGTGATCGACCTGTCGCGGGAGGTACTGTCGGACGAGGGCGACTATCTCTGCCCCGTCACGGTAAAAGACGGACAGACGCTCGCGCAGTTCCGGTTTGCCGTCGGCACCGACGAGGGCGGCGGTGTCCACCCAGACTGGCGTGCCCGGCTCTCCGACGCCGACACACTGTACTCGCTGTGTAACGGCTATTGCGACACGCTTCTGATGCCGACGCTCATCAGCACCGCCCGCTTAAACCAACACCTGCCCTGCCGGGCGTTCACGCTGAAAGTCGGCGCGTTCGGCAACCGCTACGCGGAAGCCGAGGCAACCGTCCGGCTGTTTGCCCGCCTCTTCGCCGCAGTCATCACAACATAACATCAGCCCCAGCCGATTCGGCTGGGGCTGAGTTTTTTAAATCACTTGCAAAATATAGAATTTCAGATACGTCGTTTCCTCCGCCGCGAGAAGTGCCGGATGATCGGGAGCCTGCGTCTTGATCTCGGCCACGCGGACGCGCCGACCGCTTTCATACGCCGCCTCGCGGAGCATTTTTTCAAACAGCGGCGCCGTCATGTAATGCGAGCAGGACGCGGTGATGAGAAAACCGCCGCGCTCGACGAGCTTCATGCCGAGGATATTGATATCGCGGTAGCCGCGATAGGCGTTATCCACGTCCGCCGCCGTCTTGCAGAACGCCGGGGGATCGAGGATGACCGCCCCGAATCTCCGATCCGCCTGCTTGTAGGCACGAAGTGCCTCAAACACGTCGGCACATTCGGTCTTCACGAGATTCTCCATGCCGTTGAGAGCGGCATTCGCCCGCACGTCGGCCAGTGCCTTTTCCGAAATATCCAGTGCGGTGACTTCCGTCGCCCCTGCCGCCGCGGCGTTCAGCGAAAAACCGCCGACGTTGCAGAAGCAGTCCAGCACCGTCCGACCCGCACAGTAGCGGCGAACGGCAAAACGGTTCTCTTTCTGATCGAGAAAATATCCGGTCTTCTGTCCGTTTTCGAGATCAGCCCAGAGTTTCAAGCCGTTTTCTTCAATGATGACGCGCGGATCAAACTCGCCGTACAGAACGCCTTTCGTTTGCGGCAAGCCCTCTTTTTCGCGGACAGCCGCGTCACTGCGTTCATAGATACCGCGCGGGGAGAAGAGTTCGCACAGAACCTCGACGATCATCGCCTTGTTCTGCTCCATTCCGAGCGAAAGAATCTGCACGGACAGCAGATCGTGATATTTATCGACGATCAGAGCCGGCAGATCGTCGGCCTCCCCGAATACCATCCGGTAACAATCGGTATAGCCAAGCATCCGGCGGTACTGATCCGCCGCCGCAATACGGGTGCGGAACAGGTCCTTGGTCGCCTTGCCCTGCGGCTCGCGGATAAAAATGCGGACGAG
>JAGHUY010000167.1 GCA_018064545.1 Candidatus Apopatosoma intestinale
GTCGTCATTCACTCCCTCGGCGCCGCTTCGCTACCCAAAGGGGAAGGCGACCTCATCCGTCAGCCTCCCGGCTGACACCTTCCCCAAGGGGAAGGCTATTAGATGCCGCCCCGCGGCACCTTGACCTGAAAACTGAAAACTGTAAACTGAAAACTTTTTATCCGGCCGATTCCCACTTTACTTCCAGAACCGTCACTCGCCGGGACAGTTCGGCGATCTCCTCCCGGATCTCGCGGCGAAAGTTTTTATTGTCCTCTTTGATCTCATCGACCGATTGCTTGATATACGTCACGTCGGCGAGGAGCGTTCCGTGGGAGATGCCCGCCTGCTCGTCTTCCCTCTTCTGCTTCCGTCGGAAGCCGAGCGTGGAGAGAAGCACCCCCGCCGCCGCACAGGCAAGCGACAGCAGGGCAATACCGGTTCCCGTCATGTGCTCTTCCCTCCGTACTTCTTTTCGGCATATACTTTCATTTTCTCAAAGATCGGCTGGATCAGCTGTTCCAGCAGTGCCGGCGTGAAGATCGGCCGCAGTACCGCCGGAATGACGGCATAGACGTTCTGCACCGCGAGGTGCATTTTTTCTTTGCCCAAGCGGTCTTTTTCCTCCGCGTCGCCGATCGCGCCGAGTGCCGCTTCCTTGGCCTTTTGCACCGTGTAGAGATAAAAACTCACCACGGCGAGCAGGGCGGCCAGAAGCCCCAACAGAATTTCCGAAAAATGTTGTTTCATGCTTTTTTCCTTTCTCCGTTATGACGGAAGTGAGAGTACAAACCGACAGGTATCGGCGGGGCAGGCAGCCGCCTCGCTTCCGTCCGGAGACCCGGATGCCGCCTTGCTTGCCCAGAATGAAAACGCCGTCATCACGTTGCCCTTAGCAAGCATAAAATACACTCTCAGCGCCGGAAAACTGCCGGTTCCGGTCTGCCCGCCGCTATACAGATTCAGGACGCTTGGGAAATAGTACGGACCGGAATCTGCCGAATACAGAACGACCAGCGGGCGGATCACCCCGGCGGTCACCGCCTGTTGCAAGGTGTACGCCGTGCCGTTCACCGTGATTTTGAGGTCGCTGAGAGAAATGCCGGACGTATAAGAACCGTAATGAATATGAATGCCGACAGTCATATCCGTATTCGTCGCGTCCACAGTAAAAGCGCGGGTGTTTGTCCCGGAATAACTCTCGGACGCGGGTATGCTCTGCGTACTTTGAAACAAAGGCGGGGTCCACCAAACGTGGTATCTGATGTTGCCGGACGAATAGGACGTTGAAAACAAGTCCCACGCCTGTCCCGTCCCCGTGCTTGCCGAATACGAATAGATCAGACCGTTATACCCGTCCACAACGGTATTGAGATGCCCGTCGCCGTAGTCGTAGACGGGGCCGGCCTCCCATGCCGTGCGCCAGACGCCGTTTTTTGAAATCTCGATCTTTTTGGCGGCTTTGCCGTCAAACGCAAAAGCCCTGCCGTTTTTTCCGCCGAGGGCGATCATACGGTCGCCCCCTTGCAGATCACGTCATAGGTGGCCACGGCGTTGTCGTCAAAAGTCACACGCATCGTCGTTTTTTCAAACGCGACGATCCCCTCGCTCACCTCGGATGTGCCGCCCACCCGCACGTCCTGCACGGGCGGTTTGGCCGTTTCGAGGATGCCGAGCGTGGCAACGTTTCCCGTCACGTCGGAGACCCATCTGTCCTTGGCACTCAGATCGGTCACGTAGACGTCATCGCCGACGTCAAGAGAGGTGACCGGAACCGTCCTGCCCTTGATGTCCGTGAAACTGCCCGTGACCGTGATGAACGCATCGTCGGAAGCGAACGCCGGATTGTCCGTGACGGATACCGAATAGTGGCCGGTCGCGCCGGCGGCGGCCTCCCGCACGAAATGTTCGGTGGCGAGAGGATTGACCGTCGTGGCCGTCGAGGGGATCAGATCGTCGATCGCGTCAAAGGCGGCTTGGGTGGACGCGGAGATCGGTTTCTCAAGGTCGGGGGTGTTATCGACGGCGCCGAGGCCGACGTCAGTTTTGGAAAGCGTCACACTTCCCGATCGTCCGTTGATGTCCGTTACGCCGCCCGGCTCACCGCGATCCCCCTTGTCCCCTTTTTCACCTTTTTCTCCGCGCTCGCCCGTCGCGCCCGTCGCACCCGTCTGCCCGATCAGATCGGTATAGGAGTAGGTCTCCTCCCCCTCCTGCCGGACGCCGAGACGCGTCCCGTCCCAGCGGTATTCGATACTGCGGCCGTCCTCGCCTTTGATATGCACGGCGTCGCGGAAACGCGCGTCAAAGCACGCGTCGTCTTCGTGTAAGTCGATCCGCACGCTAAATCACCCCCGCTTTCAGAATATCGCCGACCGGGATCGTGACAACGGCGCTGGCCATCGCCGCACCGCCGGTCGTTTTCGCCCGCACCTGAATCTCCACGGGGTTGTCCGGGGAGAACGCCAGCGTCTCCGTCTGCGTCAGCGTATAGGAGCCCACGTTTCCGTCAAAAGTCATATCCTCTTCGGTTTTTTCCAGTACCGTCGTGCCTTTTTGCACGTAGGTGACGTAGATCGCGGAATATTCGCTTCCGTCGAGCGGAAAAACAAACGTGTGCGTCGGTGTTGTTCCTCTGATCATACGCTCACCCCATATACTTCCGCGCGCGCCTCGGCAAGACACCGTTCCACCGTCGCGTGGTAGTCGGCAAACGCCGCCTGAACTTCTTCGTTATCGGGATAGGCGAGCGTCTCCCGAAGAATCTGAAATTCTTTCGTTTCGGGATAGACGGCGCGGATCTTGCGGACAGCAAGGGCTTTGTATCTTCCCTCTTTGGCGGAATCGTCGTAAAATGTGCCCGTCTCGGGATCGTAGTACCATCCCTCCGGCGGGATCGGACGGATGAACTCGCCGTTTTCATAGCCCCAACCCTCAAAAACAGTGTCCGGGGCATCTTCAAACCGAATAGACGGGGAGAAATGGGAGCGAGCGGCCTCCGCGCTCCCGTATTCTTTCGTGTAATCGCGAAAGCAGATGCCGTCGTGAATCTGAAATACTTTCATGTTGCCCTCCTATACAGACAATTTTGCGACATAATAGGTGAGGATGCAGATGCCACCCCCGCCCGCGCCGCCGGAAGTCGCTTCGACACTGCCGCCGCCGGTGCCACCGCCACCGCCGCCGCCTGCCGTGTAGCCACCGTTTTCTGCGGGAATCAGTCGTCCTCCCCCGTTTCCTCCGATTCCGGAAAGGCCAACGCCCCCCCC
>JAGHUY010000281.1 GCA_018064545.1 Candidatus Apopatosoma intestinale
CTGTTCGTCAGTTTCTTCCCGCAACTCGTGGCCGGGCCGATCGAACGCCCGGACAACCTGCTTCCGCAGTTAAAGGAAACGCACGAACCGGACATCGAAAACTTCTCCCTCGGTCTGCAAAAGATGGCCGTCGGCTTTTTCAAGAAAATTGTCGTTGCAGACCTCCTCGCCGGTTACGTCAACGCTGTTTATAACAACGTAAATGAGGCGACGGCTCTCTCCGTGGTGATTGCCACCGTTCTGTTTGCCGTTCAGATTTATTGCGATTTTTCCGGCTATACCGACATCGCCATCGGCTGTGCCCGCATGATGGGCATCCGGCTGATGCAGAACTTCAACCGCCCCTATACGGCGCGGTCGATCCGCGATTTTTGGGATCGTTGGCACATCAGCCTTTCCACGTGGCTCCGGGACTATCTGTATATTCCGCTCGGCGGCAACCGGGTGTCCCGCCCCCGCTATTATTTCAATCTGATGGTCGTCTTCCTTGCCAGCGGCCTTTGGCACGGCGCGGATTGGACGTTCGTTCTGTGGGGTGCCGTTCACGGGATTTTCCGCATTGTCGGTTCACTGACGAGAAAACCGAGAGAACGGCTGTGGGAAAGTCTCGGTGTGAGGGGAGACGCGCCGTGGCTCGTCCTGTTGCAAAAAGTCAATACTTTCGCGCTCGTATGCTTTGCGTGGATATTCTTCCGCGCCAATTCCATTGCCGACCTCGGTACGATCTTCTCCCGCCTGTTCGGCGCAGGTTCATGGTCGGTTTCCGAGACGATGACCGTGATGGGACTGAATACGGCGGCTATCATCGTGACAGTGCTTTCGATTCTTGTCCTGTCGCTTCTTGACCGCGTGATGAGCCGCGCGGAACTGGAAACGGCCGACGTGGCGTCCCGCCGCATGACGACGGTACTGCTCGTCTGGACGGTGGCCGTGGCATGGATTCTTCTTTTGTCCGTTGGCGGCGCCAGTTCGTTTATCTATTTCCAATTTTAAGGAGGCGGGAAGATGAAAAAAGGTTGGATTCGTTTTCTTGCCGTCGTTCTCCTCGCCTGTCTGCTCCCGGTCTTGCTTCTCGGCCTCGGCTTTCTGACCCCGGCGCAGTTTACGTCGTCGTTTACGGCGGAACTCCCCGACAAAGTGGAACGGCTTGACAGCATTCGCGAACCGAAAGTGATCGTTGTCGGCGGCAGCAGTGTGGCGTTCGGCCTCGACAGCGCACTGCTGGAAGCGGCAGTCGGCAGACCGGCGGTCAACTTCGGTCTGTATGCCTCCCTCGGCACGAAAGTGATGATGGATATGTCGCGAAAAGCCATCCGCGAGGGGGATATCATCGTTCTGATGCCCGAGATGAACGCGCAGATGTATTCGCTCTATTTCGGTGCGGAATCGCTTTGGTACGGGCTGGACGGCCATTTCTCTCTGCTTTCCCGAATTGCTTGGGACAACGCGTCCGATATGCTCGGAGGATATTGGAAGTTCCTTACGACAAAAATGCGCTATCTGCGCACGGGAGCCGATCCCGTACAGCCGGGCAGCGCTTACCGTCACGATGCGTTCAACGAATACGGGGATATCGCGAATGTGGAGCGGGAGTATAATATCATGCCCGCCGGTTTTGACACCACACTTCCGATCTCGTTTTCTCCCGATTTTGTTTCGGAGGACTTCCTTGACTACGTGAACGACTATGTCCGGTTCGCCGAAAAACGGGGTGCTACCGTCTATTTCGGCTTTTCGCCGATGAATCTCGACGCGATCGCGCCGGAGACGACGCTCGACGACGTTTACGCGTTCCGCGACTATCTGGAAACCCGGTTGGATTGCCCGATTCTCGGCGATCCGAACACCTATATTTACAACAGCGGCTATTTCTTTGACAGCAACTTTCACATGAACTCGTCCGGTGTGATCCTGCATACCCGCCGGATCGCCTTGGATCTGACGGCGGCGCTCGGCGAGGAGATGCGCTGTGA
>JAGHUY010000183.1 GCA_018064545.1 Candidatus Apopatosoma intestinale
CCTTATAGAACGTCAGCGAAATGCCGCAGGATTCGGCGGCGATCTCGTTGTCGCGCACGGCGAGGATCGCGCGGCCGTGGCGGGAGTGCATCATGTTGTAGTCGGCGAGGCACACGAGACCCTCGACGAGATACGTGCCGAAGAACGTTGTGGTTTTCGGAATGTTGTCAAGGTTCTTTGACCCGCAGGTCAGTTCTCAGCCGATCACGGAGTCGATATTGATGATGAGAATGCGGATGATCTCCCCGAAGCCGAGCGTGATGATGGCGAGGTAGTCGCCGCGCAGACGCAGAGCCGGAATGCCGATGACAAGCCCGAACAATGCCGCCACGATCCCACCAAAGACCAGCGTCAGCGGGAAGAACGCCGTCGGGTGCTCCGTCGGCAGGGCTTTCAGAAGAATACCGGACGCATACGCGCCGACGGCCATAAAGCCCGCGTGGCCGAGCGGGAGTTGACCGAGATAGCCGGTCGCCACGTTCAGCGAAACGGCGAGAATGATATAGATGCCGGCGGTGATCAGAATGCCGGCGATATAGTTTTTGATGACGCCGAGCGACACCAGAAGCGATGCCGCCGCGAGCGCGGCCGTATAGAGGCCGGCCACGATGAACGGCTTTTTATTTTTGCGGATGGACTCGATGATCTTCATGGCTACACCTTCTCCACTTTCTTCTTCCCGAGGATGCCGGAGGGCTTGACGAGAAGAACGATGATGAGGATGACGAACGTCACGGCGTCACGCCACGTGGAAAGGCCGACGGCGGTGACCAGCGTTTCGGCAAGGCCGATGACCACGCCGCCGAGCACCGCGCCCGGAATCGAGCCGATGCCGCCGAGTACCGCGGCGACGAACGCTTTGAGGCCGAGCATGGAGCCCATCGTCGGCGAGGCGAGCGGGTAGGCGGAGCAGTATAAGACCGATCCGATCCCGGCGAGAGCCGAACCGACCGCGAACGTAAAGGAGATCGTGCGGTTCGCGTTGATGCCCATGAGGCGGGCGGTGTCGGTGTCCTCGGAGACGGCACGCATGGCCTTGCCGATCTTCGTCTTTTTGACGAGGAGCGTCAGCAGAGCCGTGCAGGCGACGGACACGAGGAGTGTCGTAAGCGTCACGCCGGACAGATCGAACGAACCGATATGGATGGTGTCGATCGAAATGATCTTCGGCACGCGCTTCGCGCCCGATCCGAAGATCAGTTGCGCGAGGTTTTCCAGTAAGTAACTGATGCCGATGGCGGTGATGAGCAGAGAGAGCCGCGGCGCCGAGCGAAGCGGCGCGTAGGCGACCTTTTCGATGCCCATACCGAGTAAGGCGCACAGAATGATGACGAGCAGAACGGACAAAAGCGGATGCAGACCGAGCGTCGTCATGGAAAACCATGCGATGTACGCGCCGACCATGATGACGTCCCCGTGCGCAAAGTTGAGCAGCGAGATGATGCCGTACACCATGCTGTATCCGAGCGCGACCAGCGCGTAGATCGCGCCGATCTGTAAGCCGTTCAGAATTTGAGTGATGAATGTAGTCATGCTGTATCCGATAAAGTTTTTGACGGGTCAAGGGGGACTTTTTTCAAAAAGTCCCGCCTGTCGCCGCTCGCAAGCGGCGAAATCTCTTATCGGCCCTTTCTTTTTGATAGTTTTTTCTTTCGGGCCTGCCGACGCGAAAGAAATAACGGGGTACGGTTTTGCCGAAAACCGCCATATCATAGCCTTCCCCTTTGGGTAGCGAAGCGGCGCCGAGGGAGTGAATGACGACCTGAATGGTCGTCAGAGCCGAGGCGTGACCGAGCCCCGAGGGCGAGACAG
>JAGHUY010000173.1 GCA_018064545.1 Candidatus Apopatosoma intestinale
ATCTTGCACCGCAGATGCAGGACATTGATTTTGATTATACCGACGGCCTGCTGACTTACACCGTCCCGAAACTGGAATGCCATCAGATGGTGGTTATTGACTATTAAGAAAGACCCGTCGGAGAGATTATTCTCTCTGACGGGTCTTTTTATCATTCTTTAATAGGTCTGCGTCCCTTTGACCTTGATCTCCGCTCCCGTGTCCTCGATGACTTCGATACAGAGGTCGTATTTTGCCTCGTCGATACCGTCGGGGAACGAGTTGAGCGAATGGGTATGGGTGGCGGCGGACACGAAGTCGCGGGAATGGAACGTCTCTCCGCCGCGATAGAACGGGTCGGCGGGGAAGCCCTGCATCCATGTGCCGTCGTCGATCATCAGCCCGTTTTCGTCGTATCCGTTCTTATAGTCGATGACGACACCCGGATTGTGACGTGTCTCCCGTTGTGTTTCACCGTCTCCGTTCCAAAGGCCGGAGCCGTTGGTGCGTTTGATGCCGGAAAACTCGTCAAAAATATCCTCGTCGATGTGCCATACGAGAACGCCGCCACGCTCGTAGTTTTCAAACACGGTGTGCTTCGTTCCGTCCTCCTCCTGCACGGTGCGGCGGCGGTACAGACCGGCATCAAAGCCCTCTGCCTGTCGGTTTTCGAGCAGGAAATACTCTTTCGGATCGGGGGTGTTGATGCGCAGGACGTTATATTTTCCGCTCTTTATGGAATAGAGAGAATAGATGCCGTCGGTATCGACAGGTGTTGATTCTACAAAGCCGGAGCGGATCTTCTGCATCGGGTCAAGATGCGCCGGACACGTGCCCATGATCGGTGGCTTTTCCTCGCTGTTCTTCGGCATGATCAGCCCGTAACAGCCGTTGCACATGACGGAGAACATCATCGGGAGCGGCCAGCCCTTGACTTGCCGGTCGTAGTCATAAATATCGTGGAAACCGATGGCGTGGCCGAGCTCGTGTGCCGTCGTCCCGAGCGGGTGAGGCAAAAAGCCGTAGGCGGTGTTCCGGTATTCGCCGATCAGTGTATAGGAACCGTGCGCGCAGAGCTTGACACCGCCGACAGTAGGCGCCTGTGCGCCCGGAAAGTCCTCGGCATCTCTGCCGTCCGGCAGACGGCCGCTGTTGGCAAACACGCCGTAACGAAACTCATCGGTTGTCGTTTTGCCGCCCGAATAGTCAAATCCGGCGTGAACGAGAACATAGTTGAGTTCGTCCTGCGACAGATAGCCGTCGCCGTCCTTATCAAACGACTGAAAATCCACGTAGGGTTCGCACGCTTTCAGGGCTTCCGCCACTATGTAGAGCGCGGCTCCCGTCCGCTTGTCCGGGTTTTCTTTTTGCAGAAGATCGGGGTGCTTATAGGGAAGCGTTACATGAACGACACCGGGCGTGTCACTTCCGCGAACCGGTGCCGGGGAAAAATAGAATTTTCCACCGCTCATTTCTTTATAATAATTCTTCAATGTCAGTCCCTCGTCGCCGAAGAATTGCTGATGCCAGTATTCTTTGGTGGTGATGCAGGTCTGCCGTCCCTCTTCGCCCTCCGGCTCAAAGGAGATCATGACCACAAGGAGCGGAATCGGCTCCATTTTCAGTTTTTTGGTGATGACTGACGTTCCAAGTGAAGTTGCCATGTTATTCGTCCTTTCCGTTCCAACCGTATTTTGTAAGGTCGATATGTCCGTCTTTTTCCGCGAGTACGCCTTCCGCTTCCAGCATCTGCCGTTGGCAGTCCGGCCCGCCGAACGCAAAGCCGGAGGCAGGGAAGCCGAACCGGGTCACGATCCGGTGACAGGGAATGGTGCCGGGGCGGGGATTGACGTGCAGAGCGTAGCCGACCACACGCGCGAGGCGCGGATTGCCGACCAGTGCGGCGATTTGCCCGTAGGTCGCCACCTTACCGCGCGGAACGTGCTCCACAACGTCGTAGATTCTTTCAAAAACGTTTTTTTCCACAGAATAGACCTCTCTTTCTTTTATCATACCACAGGGAAAGAAAATTACAAGCCGAAGTGCGTTATTTCCTTACTTTTTCCGAAAAAAGGGAGGATATAATTGACAGAAACAGATAAATTTGATAAAATAATTACAGAAAATAAATAAAATACAGGAGGATTATGGATATGGATACGAAAACGATTCTTTCCAAGGTCGATCATACGCTTTTAAAACAGCAGGCGACGTGGGAGGAGATTCAGAAAATCATCGACGAGGGCATGGAATATGAGACGGCTTCCGTCTGCATTCCGGCCAGTTACGTTGCCCGTGCCGCCGCCTATGCGAACGGTAGGATCCGCATTTGCACCGTGATCGGGTTCCCGAACGGTTATTCCACGACGGCCACTAAGGTTTTTGAGACCGAGGATGCCGTCAATAACGGCGCGGATGAGATTGACATGGTCATCAACATCGGCGATCTCAAAGACAAGAGATACGACGTGATTTTAGACGAGATCAAGCAGATCAAGGCGGCCTGCCACGGCAAACTCTTAAAGGTGATCATCGAGACCTGTCTGCTCACGGACGAAGAAAAAATCAAGATGTGTGAAATCGTGACGGCCTCCGGCGCGGACTTTATCAAGACCAGCACCGGCTTTTCCACGGGTGGTGCGACGCGCGAAGACATTGCGCTGTTTGCCGCACATGTCGGGAAAAACGTGAAGATCAAAGCGGCAGGCGGTATCAAGAGTTTTGAAGATGCCGAGGATATGGTGAAACTCGGTGCCTCGCGTCTCGGAACAAGTCGTCTTGTCAAAATCATGCAGGAAGAGAAATAGGAGGAAGAGAGTATGGCTACCCCGCATATCAGCGCCGAAAAAGGCGATTTCGCAAAAACCGTATTGATGCCGGGCGACCCGCTCCGCTCAAAATTCATTGCCGAGCATTTTTTAGAGAATCCCGTTCTTGTCAATAACGTTCGCGGCGTTCAGGGCTATACCGGTACGTACCACGGAACGAAAGTTTCCGTCATGGCGAGCGGCATGGGCATTCCGTCCATCGGCATTTACAGTTACGAACTTTATCATTTCTACGACGTGGATAATATCATCCGCATCGGCAGTGCCGGAGCACTGGCCGATTCGCTGAAACTTCGCGACATTGTGGCCGGCATGGGCGCCTGTGCGTTTTCCTCTTTTGCCGATCAGTTTGGGCTTCCCGGCACGTTTGCCCCGATCGGCAGTTATGAACTGCTTGAAACGGCGGTCGGCGAGGGAAGAAAACTCGGGATCGAAATGAAAGTGGGCAATCTTCTTTCTTCCGATTCGTTCTATGACGACCGGGCGGATTCTCTTGTCCGCTGGAAGAACATGGGTGTTCTGGCCGTGGAAATGGAAGCGGCCGGGCTGTATGCCAACGCCATCCGCGCCGGCAAACGGGCACTCGCCATCTGCACCATTTCCGATAAGCCATTGACCGGTGAGAGCTGTTCCTCCGAGGAACGGCAGAACACTTTTACGCAGATGATGGAGATCGCGCTGAATACCGCAGTCGCGATGGAACGGAAATAAAACACGGGCGTTTTTCTCCATGAAAAACGGACCGATTCGGAATCGGAGTTTTTATCATGAGAATGTACGATATCATTGAGAAAAAAAGGGACGGCGGTACGTTGTCTGACGAGGAAATCCGTTTTTTCATCCATGGTTATACCGGCGGAGAGATTCCGGATTATCAGGCATCCGCGCTTGCTATGGCGATCTTTTTCCGCGGCATGACCGATGAGGAAATGGCCTCACTCACGATGGCCATGGCGCACTCCGGCGACACGGTCGATCTCTCATCCCTCGGAAACCGCACGGTCGATAAGCACAGCACAGGCGGCGTCGGGGATAAAACGACGCTGATCGTCGCGCCCACGGTCGCGGCTCTCGGCGGCGTGGTCGCCAAAATGTCGGGGCGGGGGCTTGGGCACACGGGCGGAACCGTCGATAAATTGGAATCGTTTCCGGGCTTTCGTACCGAACTTTCCAAAGAGGATTTTTTGAGGATCGCAAACGACGTGGGGCTTTGCGTGGCCGGGCAATCCGGTGACCTCGCTCCCGCTGATAAAAAACTGTATGCCCTTCGGGACGTCACGGCGACGGTCAATTCCGTGCCGCTGATCGCGTCCAGCATCATGAGCAAAAAACTGGCCGCCGGCTCGTCTGCCATCGTGCTCGACGTCAAGGCCGGAAGCGGTGCTTTTATGAAAACCGTTGCCGACGCGAGAGTGTTGGCCGAAAAGATGGTGGCCATCGGAAAATCTGCCGGGCGGCGCGTCTGCGCGGTGCTGACCGATATGGATGTTCCGCTCGGTCATGCGATCGGCAATTCTTTGGAGGTAGAGGAAGCCATCGAGGTTCTGAACGGCGGCGGTCCGGAGGATTTACAGGCGGTCTGTGAGGAACTCGCTTCCCGTATGGTCTCTCTGGTCACGGGAAAGAGCGTGGACGGTTGCCGTTCGGATGTCCGCCGCGTATGGCAGAACGGGGAAGCACTGGATAAACTCGCTCTTCTCATCCGGACACAGGGCGGGGATGACAGTTATGTCCGCCACCCGGAAAAATTCCCGCAAGCCTGCTATCATCGGGAAATCCGGTCGAAACAAGACGGGTTCATTACCCATATGGAATCGGCCAGTATCGGAACGGTCGCCGCTATGTTGGGCGCCGGTCGGGAGAAAAAGGAAGACAGAATCGACTTATCGGCCGGTATCTATCTGAGAAAGAAAACCGGAGATTTTGTGCATACGGGTGACGTAATCGCCGATTTTTACACGGCATCTGCCGAAAAAGCGGATGCGGCCGAAGACCTGTTTTTCCGTGCCCTGGCTTTCTCCGATACGGCTCCGGAACCCGTTCGCGTCATCTATGATGTGATCGAATAGCCCTCTTTTTTGAAAAGGAAATATCAAACCTTTTTTGGAAAGGAAATCTCAAACCTCTTGACATCTTTTGTGCTGACTTGTATAATATAATTGAGAATTATTCTCAATAAAGATGAATAAGGAGGAGTTTTTTATGGAACTCAAAGGATCAAAAACCGAAGCCAATCTGATGGCCGCTTTTGCCGGGGAATCTCAGGCGAGAAACAAGTATACGTATTACGCTTCCAAGGCGAGAAAAGACGGTTATGAGCAGATCGCCAATCTGTTTATGGAGACCGCCGACAACGAAAAAGAGCATGCCAAGATTTGGTTCAAACTCCTGCATGACGGTGCCGTGCCCTCTACTGAGCTGAACCTCAAAGATGCGGCTGACGGCGAGAATTACGAGTGGACCGATATGTACAAGACCTTTGCCGAGGAAGCCAAGGCCGAAGGGTTTGATCGGATCGCCGCACTCTTCACGATGGTAGGCAACATTGAAAAAGAGCACGAGGAGCGGTATCGCAAACTCCTTGCCAATATCGAGGAGGGAATCGTCTTCTCCCGTGACGGCGACCGTATCTGGAAATGCGGCAACTGCGGCCATATCGTAGTCGGAAAGAAAGCACCGGAAGTTTGCCCGGTATGCGCTCATCCGAAAGCATACTTTGAAATCAAAGCCGAGAATTATTGATGATATATAAAAAAGCGGTAGGTGGTCGCCTACCGCTTTTTGTATTCTTTTTTAGTTTTAGAATCCCTGACCTCTCAAAAATTTGACGGAGTTACCAAGCCAGTATTTGGCTTTCTTGCAACTGGATGCCAAACCGGCACCGTGGCCACAGTCCTCAAAGGATTCGAGCTGATAGGCGATCCCTTTTTCTTTCAGAAGGTTGGCCATCATAACGGAGTTATAGGCCGGATCGACCGATTTATCGAGTTTGCCGTACCAGATATAACTGGGCGGAACGGCTTCCGGATTGTAGGAGCAGGAATAGAGTGCACGGAGTTCTTCATCATTCTTATTCTCATAGAAGAAGAATTTTTCCGTTGTGCTGGTGTTGTGATTGTCCAGCGTCAGAACGGCGTAGCTGAATACGCAGGCATTGGGACGGGCAGACACTTCGCCGATGACGTCGTAGGCGTGATTGACGGCTTCGTGCTCACACGTGATCATCGCCAGATGGCCGCCGGCCGAGAAGCCGCAGACGGCGATCTTTTCGGGATCGATGCCGAACTCGGCCGCATAATAACGGACGAACTGAACCGCACGGTGACCGTCGGCAAGATAGGCGTTCCGGTCCTGCGGGAAGCAACGGTAATGAACGACGAATGCCGATATCCCATTATTGTTATAGGCGGACGCGATGTTCGTTCCTTCGGAAGGCTCGGTGCAGGTATTATAGCCGCCGCCCGGGAAGATGATGACGCACGATTTGGCTTTGTCTACAAGATACGCGGAAATCTTGGCTCTTGGTGAAACTTCGCTTTTTCCGTTGTCGCACGGATCGATTTCACCCGGCCACAGATTGATCCAATCGTGGTTCTTTACGGCATTCATGTCAAGAGCGGCTGCCTCTGCCAGCGGTTCCGGCTCGATGATCGTGCTTTCGGTCGTGCTTTCGATGGTGATTTCCGTTGTGGATTCCGTCGTGGTGGCGGTGGTTTCGGTAACGGATTCCGTCACGGTCGGCGTGGTCTCCGTTGTGCTCTCGGCGGTGCTACCCGTCGTTTCGACGGGTGTCTCCCCGCAGGCGGCGAGGCCGAGAAGTGTGGTAGCGATGAGAAGAATTGCCATGATCTTTTTCATAGTGACCTCCATTTTCTATTTATTTCAAAAACCTTTTCATGAACATAACGGAAAGCCCGAGCCATTTTCCGCATTCGGGAAATCCGAGGCCGGAGCCGTGAGCACCGTCCGGAAATCCGTGACATTCACACGGAATGTTTTTGCTTTTTAAGGAAGCGGCAAGAGCGAGCGAGTTTTTATGATAATTGACCGCCGCATCCAGTTCGCTGTACCAGATGAACGTGGGCGGCATTGCTTCGGCACGGTAAGAAAACGAATACCGGGCGAGCAGAGAAGCGTCCGACGCATTTTCTCCCAAAAAGATCGGCGGCATCGTGCAAAACGTTCCGTCGCCGAGTGTCGTGACGGCAGAGCCGAGGATGCAGAGATTCGGGCGGATGGTGTCATCGCTGTGCTGACAGGTGAGCATGGCGAGATGCGCACCGGCCGAGAAACCGCAGACGGCGAATTTGCGGTCGGAAACGCCGATGATCGGCAGTATTTCCCGGACGAGGCTCACCGCGCGCAGAGCGTCGGCCAGAATGGCTTTTCCTCCGTAAGGCTTGATCCGATAACGGAGAACAAAAACCGATATGCCTTGTTTGTTAAAGGCTTTTGCCACGTCGATCCCCTCACCGGCCACGCTGAGTTGATAGTAACCGCCGCCGGGAAAAATCAGCACGGCCGAG
>JAGHUY010000087.1 GCA_018064545.1 Candidatus Apopatosoma intestinale
GTGCATACTATCATCAGCGAAAAATAAATCGGAGGTTATTATGATCGAACAGGATACCGTAAAATTACTTCGCGAATGTGATGCCGGCATCAAAATGGGCGTTTCCGCGATTGACGACGTGCTGGGCCGCGTGAAAAACAATACGCTCCGCGAACAGCTTGCCGACTGCAAGGTGGAACATGAGAAGATCCGCGGGGAAGTGCAGGACGCGTTGAATCGGTTTCACGATACCGGCAAAAATCCGAACATTTTTGCCAGCAGTATGTCCAAAATGAAAACGACGGTGATGATGGGATTCAAGGAGAGCGACAAGACCGTGGCCGATCTGATCACGGACGGTTGCAACATGGGCGTCAAATCGCTGAACCGCTATCTCAACCAGTACAAGGCGGCCGATGAGACGGCCAAAGACATCACCAAACGTCTCTCCAAACTGGAAGAAGACTTGGCCACCGACATTCGCACGTTCTTATAAGAAAAAGCACCGTTTAGCACCGTTTTTACGGTGCTTTTTCTTTTTTGAGACGGCACTGGTAAATTATTTCCCATTCCCCTTGTTTTTCGGCGTGAAATGTGATATGATTACATTGGATAATTATGAAGATAAAGGATGGTGATCGCATGGAAACCATCGCGAGTTTTCAGATCAATCACAACACGCTGAAAGAGGGGTTGTACGTGTCCCGCGTGGACGGGGACGTGACGACCTACGACATCCGCACCAGACGCCCCAACATGGGCGACTATATGGACGACCTCACCATGCACTCGGTGGAGCACATGATCGCCACCTATGCCCGCAACGGCCGGTGGGGCGGCCACGTGATCTATTTCGGGCCGATGGGCTGTCAGACGGGCTTTTACCTGCTGACGAGAGGCCTTGAAAACGAAGAGGTACTGGCTCTTCTCACCGACGCGCTGGAAAAGACGGTCGCGCACGAAGGGGAGATCTTCGGCAAGACGCCGGAGCAATGCGGCAACTATCGGAATCTCGATATCCATGCCGCAAAAAAAGAATGCGCCCGTTTTTTGAAGATTCTGAAAGAGAACGAAGTGACGTTTCGCTATGAGGAGGACAAAGTATGATCGGCATCATTGCCGCCATGCCCAAGGAGACGGATTCTCTCTATGAAGCCATGACGGAGAAGACGAGAGAGACGATCGCCCGTATGGATTTCGTGCGGGGAAAACTGGACGGAAAGGACGCGGTGGTCTGCACCTGCGGCCCCGGAAAAGTCTTTGCCGCCGCCGCTACGCAGATCATGATCGACCGGTTTGCCCCGTCCTGCATTCTCAATACCGGCATCGCGGGAACGCTCTCGCCGGAACTCCACATCGGGGATATTGCAATCGCCGACCGCGTGATGCAGCACGATATGGACACGTCGGCTTTGGGCGATGAGATCGGCATGGTCTCCCGCGTCAACCGGGTGTATTTCGACTGTGATGAAACGCTTGTCCGCTTGGCGGAAAAGACGGTCGCGGAAGAGGGATGGCACGCCGTGCGCGGCACGGTCGCATCCGGCGACCAGTTCGTTTCCGATCGGAAGAGAAAAGAATGGATCGCCGGCACGTTCGGGGCGATCGCCTGTGAAATGGAGAGCGGCGCCATCGGGCAGATCGGCTTTGTGAATGGGGTAAAGTTCTTGGCTTTGCGCGTGATTTCCGACGAAGCGGACGGAAGCGCGACAGATAACTATGCGGCATTTGCCGTGGCCGCGGCGGAAAAATCCGTCTCCGTCGTGCGCCGGATGACCGCTATGATAGGAGAAGAAAAATGAGTGTAAAAGAGCGTTTTTTAAGATACGTTTTGATTCCCACCATGTCGGATGGGGCAAGCACGACCTGCCCGTCGAGCGAAAAACAGTGGGTGCTTGCGAGACTCTTGGCAGAAGAATTGACCGCGATGGGTCTTTCTGACGTCAGCATCAGCGAATACGGCTACGTGTCCGCCGTGCTGCTGTCCAACTGCGGAAAGGACGTCAATACGATCGGGCTGATCGCCCACATGGACACGTCTGACGCGGCAAGCGATGAGAACATCAAACCGCACTGTCTGCGCTATGAGGGTGGGGACATTCTGCTGAACGCCGAAAAGAACATCCTGATGAAAACGTCCGATTATCCGTATCTCGACTCCTATAAGGGACAGGAACTGATCGTTACGGACGGCACGACTCTTCTCGGCGCGGACGATAAAGCGGGTGTCGCGGAGATCATGGAAGCCTTATCTGTACTGATCGCCTCCGGCAAAGAGCACGGCACGGTCAAGGTCTGCTTTACGCCGGATGAGGAGATCGGACGGGGAGCCGATCGCTTTGACGTGGCCGGTTTTGCCGCCGATTACGCCTATACCGTGGACGGCGGGGCGCTTGGCGAATTGGAATACGAGAACTTCAACGCCGGCGGTGCCCACGTGACGATCCACGGTGTGTCCATCCATCCCGGCAGTGCCAAGGATAAGATGAAAAATGCCGCGTTGATCGCCTGTGAATTCAACGCCTTGCTTCCCGCCGATCAGATTCCGGCCAAGACCGAGGGCTACGAAGGATTCTTCCACCTGTCCTCGCTTCGCGGCGAGACGGAACTGGCCGAACTTTCGTATATCATCCGCGACCACGATTTTGCCAAATACGAAGAAAAGAAAGCCGTGATGCTCGCGTGCGGCGAGGAGATCAATCGCCGGTACGGCGCGGGAACGGCAGAGGTGAAACTGCACGATTCCTATCGCAATATGAAAGAGAAGATCGAACCGTGTTTCTATATTGTGGAACGGGCGAAAAAGGCGATGACCGAATGTGGGGTCGTGCCTCGCACCGTCCCGATCCGCGGCGGAACGGACGGCGCGCGTCTTTCCTATATGGGATTGCCCTGTCCGAA
>JAGHUY010000036.1 GCA_018064545.1 Candidatus Apopatosoma intestinale
ATCGGACAGCCGGACAGTTATCTTGCCTGCCATAAGGACGCGCTCGCGGGAAAGATCCGGTCGATCCCGGCCGCGCCGTTTTATCGCGGGACGGGCGGAAACACCGGCTCCGCCACGCGGATTTCGTGGGGAAGCGTGATCGGCGATCACGTGACGCTGGCGGAGGGGGCGGACATCCGCGGGGCGGTTCTGATGGACGGCGTGACCGTCGGGAAATCGGCGATCATCGCCGGTGCCGTTCTTTGCCCGGGGGTCAGAGTGGGGGCGAACGCGGTCATCCGTGACGGGGCGGTGATCGGAAAAAATTCGGTGATCGGAGAGGACGTGGTCGTGGAGAGCGGAGAGCAGATTCCCGCCGAATCTGCGATCTTCTTAGCGGAAACAGAGAGAAAAACGCGGGAAAATGAGAAAAAAGAGGCTGAAAACCGGTAAAAAACCGGAAAATATTTCAAAAAAGCATTGCCATTTGCCGGAAAATCATGTATAATGGGGGCGTCCTTACAGGGACCCAAAAATGAAAAGTATTTGATTGATATATATGACGTTTTTCGCGATTCAGGGCGAGAGGCGTCGGCAAAAAAATCAACTCCGGACCCGGCGCGGGCGATTCAGGGACCGTGCCGGACGCCGGAAAAATCAGATTCTTTTACCGTGGAAAAACCGTGGGTTTTGCCGCGCTTTTTTCGCGTACCAAAAAACAGAAAGGATTATTATGGCAGAAAACAAAACGAACAAACAAGGACAGGGCCATTCCCGTGGGGAAGACCGCGTGGATCGGATCATCGAATCCGTTCTGACCTCCCGCGTGGACGGGAGCAAACTCTCGATCAGCGATATTTCGCCCGACATCAAATTGCCCCCGCGGCGGGACGACGGCGGGAGCGCACCCTACGTTCCCAAAAAGAAAAAAACGCAGAGGGAGGAGACGAAACCGGCACTCGAAAAGGCACCGGAACAGCCCCCGAAGAAAAAGCCGATCCCTCCCCGGAAAAAACGCTTGCCGGAGAAAAAATCGGTGACCGATCTTACGGGGATCGCGCCGCAGACGGCGGCCGCACCCGTCGTGTCGGTGCCCGTTACGGACAAAGAAAAGCAGCCGAAAAAGAACGGGAAGATGCCGCAACAGGGCGGAAAGCTCAAAAAACTCCGCGTCATTTCCCTTGGCGGCGTCGGGGAGATCGGCAAGAATCTGACCGTCCTCGAATACAGCGACAATATGCTGATCATCGACTGCGGCATCGGGTTCCCCGACGAGGATATGCCGGGCATCGACTCCGTGGTTCCGGACATCACGTATCTTGTCAACAATAAGGAAAAGATCAAGGGTATCGTGATCACCCACGGGCACGAGGATCATATCGGCGCCGTGCCTTACGTACTCGAAAAACTGGACGTTCCGGTCTATGCGACGCGGCTCACGCTGGGCATTCTGGAAAGCAAACTGGAAGAACATACGCTTCCGTTCAAACCGCAGCTGAACTGCGTTTCCGCCGGGCAAAAGGTGCGCTTGGGGCTTTTTGACGTGGAGTTTATCCGTGTCAATCACTCGATCGCCGATGCCGTGTGTCTGGCCATCCGCACGCCGGTCGGTATCGTCGTCCATTCCGGCGACTTCAAGATCGACACCACGCCGATCGACGGCGAAATGACCGACCTCACCCGCCTTGGGGAGATCGGACGCGAGGGCGTCGCCCTGCTTCTCTGCGGATCGACGAACGTCGAGCGTCCCGGATTTACCCCGTCGGAAAAGAAAGTGGGACAGTCGCTTGTCCGCTATTTTGATGAGTATAAAGACAAACGCATCGTCATTTCCACGTTTTCCTCCAACGTCCACCGCGTTCAGCAGATCATTGATATTGCGGCCGCCCACGGCCGAAAAGTGGCGATCACGGGGCGCAGTATGCTCAACGTGATCGGGGCGGCGATCAAACTCGGCTATATGAACGTACCGTCCGGGGTCATTGTCGATATTTCGACCATCAAGAATTATCCGCCGGAAAAGATGACGATCGTTTCGACCGGCAGTCAGGGCGAACCGATGTCCGCGCTGTACCGGATGGCGTACAATATGCACGACAAAGTGGAACTCGGGCCTTTTGACCTTGTTATCATCAGCGCGTCGGCGATCCCCGGTAACGAAAAACTCGTCGGTAATATCATCAACGAACTGTATCGCAAGGGCGTTCAGGTGCTGACGGATACGACGGCGGAAGTCCACGTTTCGGGGCATGCCTGTCAGGAAGAGATCAAGATCATGCACGCGCTGACCCGGCCGAAGTATTTTATGCCGATCCACGGGGAAGCCCGTCATCTGGTTCAGCATAAACTGCTGGCGGAATATATGGGAATGCCGCCGCAGAATATTTTTGTGAGCGCCGAGACCGGAAAGGTACTGGAGATCGGAACAGACGGCGCCAAGTGGAGCGGCACCGTGCCGTCCGGGATCGTGATGATCGACGGCTACGGCGTCGGGGACGTCGGCAACGTGGTTCTGCGCGACCGCCGGTTGCTGTCTCAGGACGGACTGATCGTCGTCTGCCTCGCCGTTGATAAAGAACTGGGCGAACTCTCCTGCCGTCCGGAAGTCATTACGCGCGGATTCGTCTACGTCAAGGAGTCAGAAGAATTGCTCGAAGAACTCCGCAAGGTCGCGGAAACCGCCGCCGGAGAAAGCCTTTCCCGCAATCACAAGGATTACAGCGCGGTCAAAAACCGCGTCAAAGAGGATGTGGCGCGGTACGTGATGTCCAAAACCAAACGGAAACCGATGATCATTTCCGTTATTCAGTAAAAAGAAACTCTATTGCTATGAGAAACGGCTCCCCGCTCGATTGCGGGGAGCCGTTTTTTAAATCTGTCGGCGACCGAAAAGGTTATCTTTCCATCAGATCGGTCTCTTTGACAGACTTGGTCCGGAGGTCGATCTTGACGGTCTTGATCTCATAGGCGCCGAGCGTGAACGTGCCTTGATATCCGATCGCGGGCAGGGAGAGTTCCGTTGTCCGGGTCTCGGCCGTCGGGTTGAACAGACGGAGCACGCTGTCATCGTCCTTTTCGGCCTTTTTGAAAACAGAAAGGGTGACAGCGTCATCCGACAGAGCGGCAAAGGGCGCGATGGTGTTCGCTTTTTCGGCGGGGCAACCGGTCGGGAAGAACGAAAGAGCCATGGG
>JAGHUY010000289.1 GCA_018064545.1 Candidatus Apopatosoma intestinale
ATGCCTGCATCGTGATGTGGTCGCTCGGCAATGAGAGTATGTTCGGGGACAATCACGTTGCCATGGCTGACTGGACGCACGGGCGTGACAAGACGCGTCCCGTTCATTACGAACGCACGATCGACCGGCGTTACCGCCATTACGGCGAAAATGAGGATCAGGTTCATCCGTGCGTTGACATCGTCAGCACGATGTATCCGCCCGTTGACGTCGTGGAAGCGGAAGGGCAGTGCACGACCGATCCGCGCCCGTTTTTCCTGTGTGAATACGCTCACTCCATGGGACTTGGGCCGGGCAATGTCGAAGAATACTGGGACCTTTTCTATCGCTATCCGCGTCTGATGGGCGGATGCGTATGGGAATGGGCTGACCATTCCGTCGTTGAAACCGACGAGGACGGAAATCCGTATTACACGTACGGCGGCGATCACGGAGAATATCCGCATGACGGTTGCTTCTGCGTGGACGGGCTGAATTTCCCGGATCGCACGCCGCATACGGCGTTGAAGACGCTGGCGGCGGCCATCGCTCCTGCCCGGGTGCGGTATCTGGGCGGCCGGAGATTTGAGATTTTCAATACGCTGGATTTCGTCCGTCTGGAAAGCATCGTCCGGTGCCGTTACCGTCTGGTGTCCGGCAAGGAACAACTCGACTCCGGCAGTGTTACGCTCTGCATCCCGCCGCACGGCACCCAACTCTTTGAAATGGAAAACATTCCGAAAACCGCCTATTATCCCGTTTTGGCGGAAGTGGAATTCATTTGCATCAAGAATACCCCGTGGTGCAAGATCGGGGACGTTGTTTTCTCTTCTCAGGTAGAAGTTCCCTGTGAGATCGCGGAGAAAAAAGAGAGTTCCGTGACGCCTCCCGCCGTCGTTCTGGACAGCGGACGGTTTTATCGCATCAAAGACGGAAATGCCATCTATACGTTTGACAAGGCGCGCGGCATTCTCTCCTCCTTTGTGAAGGACGACAAAGAAATGCTGGCACGTCCCGCCCGCTTTACCGCGTGGATCGCACCGACGGATAACCATATGTACGTGGTGAAACGCTGGGAGGATATGCATTTGCGTGCCGCCTCTTTTGACGTGTATGAGTTCTCCTGCTCGGAGGATGCCGGCACGGTGACGCTTACGTTTGACGGGGCGTTCGGTGCGCCGTCCCGCACGCCGCTTTTCCGCATGAAAGTGATCTATACGATCCGGGGCGGTATCCGCGTTGACGTCCGGACGGAGGGAATACCCGATTACACGTTCCCGGAAGACCGCCTGCCGCGTTTTGCCATGGAACTGGCTCTTCGCCGCGGCTTCGAGACGGTTTCGTATTACGCCCACGGCCCGGAGGAAAGTTATATCGACCTCCATAATCACGCTCATCTCGGATTCCATACCGATACGGTTTCCGCACAGTACGTTCCGCATATCCATCCGCAG
>JAGHUY010000019.1 GCA_018064545.1 Candidatus Apopatosoma intestinale
CTGAAATACGCCGTGGAGCGCACGGGGGAGGAAGAGATCGTCATCGGCCGTTCGGGCTATTTCAATATCCGCGACGGGATGCTGATCGTTACCGCCGGTACCGAGATCATATTCCGCTGTCGGATCGCCGACATGGATGCCTCCGATCTGATGAGTCTGGGCGGCACGATCCTGATAGCCCCGGATCTGGAACACGGCGGACGCATCAGGACGATCGTCGTCTATTACGTCGAATATTGAAAAAGCGACCGTTCCGGTCGCTTTTTCAGTATAAAAAACACGCGGCAGACCAAAACCGGACTGTCGCGTGAAAAAAGAAAGGAGATTTACAGAATCCCAATGACGACGACCAAGGCACAGGCCGTCAGACTGCCGAGTGCATAGGCCGTTCTGGCCAGCCGCGCACGAGCCGACAGGCGGCGAGCCCGGCGCACCCGGATGATCGCAAACGCAATCACGTGACAGAGCGCATTTTCCATCACGGAAAGAGCCGCAAGAAGCCACGAAGCCACGACCCGGCAAAGAACCGTCCATAATCCCAATTGTTTCCGGGACGGGGTCACGTCATAACAAGTCACCTTGTATTCATCAACCATTTTGCTCTCCAACTCTGTGATCATGTCTTCTCCTCTCTTTCGCTTCGGATAAATTTTACCGTTGAATATAATCTTGATTGCGTTTTGATTGTATCATCATTTTTTCTCATTGTCAATACTTTTTGGTCATTTTTTGAAAAAATTTTACCGTTTAGTATAATTTTTTGTCAAAAACCTCTTTACAAACCTTTTTTTATGTGTTAGGATAGAATCACAGAACACTATGGAACTTGTGCGGAGGCAATGATGGATTGGCTGGACAGCGTCAAAAGAATCAAAAAGGATAAAAATCTGACCAACGAGCAACTCTCGGAGATTTCGGGGATTTCGCTCGGCACACTGAATAAACTGCTTTCGGGTGCCACGACCGACCCCAAGCTCTCTACCCTGCTCGCCCTGTCCCGTGCGTTCGACTGCTCGCTCGACGAACTGCTGGGAAGAGGAGACGGTCTTTCCCGTGTGTCGGAAAGTGAGATCATGCGCAAATACGCGGAACTCGACGGAAGCGGGAAAGAGACGGCCGATTATATTATTAATAAGGAATATAAACGGATGCGCTCCGCCGCAATGGGAGCCGCCATCCGTCGGGAGGAAGTCCGCGCCATCCGCACCCTGCGTCTTTACGACACCGGTGCCTCGGCCGGAACGGGCTCCTACCTTGCCGACTCCGGCTATACCAATATCACCGTGTATCGGAACGCCGTCACCGATTCCGCCGATTTCGCCGTCCGCGTGGCGGGCAACAGTATGAATCCGAAATATCAGGACGGCGACATCCTGCTCGTCTCCTCCGGCGAAACCCCGCAGAAAGGGGAATTCGGCATTTTCTCCGTGGACGGGGAGAGTTATTTCAAACAGTACGGCGGTGACGAACTCGTCTCGCTCAATCCCGATTACGACAATATTCCGCTTTCCGGCGTCAGTTCCTTTATCTGCTTCGGCAAAGTGATCGGGCGGATCAAACGGTCATAGGAGTGCTTTCGTCTCTTCCCTCACTTCGCGGGACAGAAACAGAACGGCGATCAGATTGACCGTGGTCATGGCCACCACACCGAGATCGGTCAGCGTCCAGAGGATTCCCGGCGACGCTACGGCTCCCGGCCACGTTATCAAACTGTATAGGATCAAATAGACGGCTTCGGCCGTCTTGTTTTTTGTAAAGAATCTCAAAAAACAGGTGCCGTAATATGAATAACAGACCACCGTGGATAGCGCGAACACCGTCATAAACCCGGCAAAAATCCAATCGGCGGCTCTTCCGAAAAAGCGTCCGAATGCCGACAGTACATAATCCATTCCGCCATTCGCACTCTCCGGTGCGATGCCCGAGAGAAGCAGAACCAGTGCCGTCAACGTACAGATCACAATAGTGTCAAAAAACACTTCCAAAATTCCGTACAGTCCCTGTTTTGCCGCACACGGTTCCGCACTTTGAGCGTGTGACATCGGCGACGTTCCCGAACCGGCCTCGTGGGAGAAAGTGCCTTTGGCCGTTCCGTGTCTGACAGCCGCCGAGGTGAGAAATCCAAGAACGCCTCCCCTGCCGGCATCCGGGGTCACGGCATCATGGAAAATCCGGACAAAGACCGCAGGAATATCCGACGCTCTCCGGATCAGCACGAAAAAGCAAAGCAAAAAATACACGGCGCAGGCTGCGGGAATCAGTACCGCGGTCACGTTGGCAATCTTGCGAAATCCTCCCATTACCAGAACCGCACAGACAAGAGCGCACAGGATCCCGAACACCGTTTTTGAAATCGGAAGAACGCGGGTGACGGCTTCGGAGGCGGCATTGACCTGAATGACGTTGCCGAGAGAAAAAGAGGAGACGAGACCGACCCCGCAAAACAGACCGGAAAGGAACTCCCCCGGCGCACCCCCGACGCCTTCCTTCATATAATACATGGGTCCGCCGCGATAGGAGCCGTCCGGCTCCCTGTGCCGATAGCGCATGGCCAGCACGATCTCGGCATATTTGATCCCCATGGAGAGAAAGGCACTTACCCACATCCAGAAGATCGCCCCCGGCCCTCCGAGCATCAGCGCGACCGCCACCCCCACGATATTCCCGACACCAAGCGTTCCCGCAAGCGAGACCATCAGAACGCGAAACGGCGAATTTCCGTTTCCCGCCCCGCCACCGAGCGATCCCCACGTCTTTTTCGGATGAAGCAGGAAAAAGGCGCGCAGGCGAATGAGAAGAAAGAACCCGGCGGTCAGGATGACGATCGGCAGAACGGAGAGAGCCGTCCGGCTGACAGACGATAACAACATTCATTTCCCTCCTTTTTCTCATCTATATGAAAGAAAAAAGGCTTTCTTTCCCCGGGATATGAATAATTTGTTAAAAATGAAAAAAGTTGCTGTTTTTTCGGAAAACCACTTGATTTTTCCTAAAACCGTTGTAAAATATACAGTGTTGGCACTCGAACGGTCTGAGTGCCAAAAATGACAGTATGAAATCAAAAAATCACATACAGGAGGTCAGAATTATGAAACTGAAACCGCTTTACGACCGCGTGATCGTCAAGATGACGGAAGCCGAAGAGACCACCAAGAGTGGCATCATCCTCACCGCATCCGCCAAGGAAAAGCCGCAGGTAGCCGAGGTCATTGCCGTAGGAGACGGCAATTCGCGCGACGGCAAAGAGCCCGTCACCATGAAAGTCACTGTCGGAGACAAAGTCATCGTTTCCAAGTACGCCGGTACCGAAGTGAAGATGGACGGCGAAGACGTTCTCATCGTCAACATGGGCGATATTCTCGCCATCGTAGAATAACGAAAGGGGTAAACAGTTATGGCAAAGAACATTACGTACGGAGTCGACGCGAGAAACGCGTTGCAGAGAGGTGTCGATAAACTGGCCGACACCGTCAAGATCACGCTTGGCCCGAAGGGCAGAAACGTGGTGCTGGATAAGAAATACGGCGCACCGCTGATCACCAATGACGGTGTGACCATCGCCAAGGAAATCGAGCTGGAGGACGCTTGCGAGAACATGGGTGCTCAGCTCGTCAAGGAAGTCGCCACCAAGACCAACGACGCGGCAGGCGACGGTACGACCACCGCTACCCTGCTCGCGCAGGCTTTCATCCGCGAGGGCATGAAGAATGTGGCCGCCGGAGCCAATCCCATGGTCATCCGTAAGGGCATTCAGAAAGCCGTTGACAAGGCCGTGGAGAGTCTGGTTTCTCATTCCAAGAAAGTAAACGGCAGTGCCGACATCGCCCGCGTCGGAACGATTTCCGCCAGTGACGAGGTCATCGGTACGCTGATCGCCGACGCTATGGAAAAAGTGACAAGCGACGGCGTAATCACCGTGGAAG
>JAGHUY010000348.1 GCA_018064545.1 Candidatus Apopatosoma intestinale
GCGAAGCCGGCATGGAAGCGTTTGCCGGTGATCCGTCGGACTCTTCGGAGGAGGCACCGCGGGGCGATACGGTGCTTTCGGATGATCCGTCGCACGGCGACAAAGCGATGCAGCGGGGGAATGATCCCATTACGACCCGGCAAAAAATTGGAGCTTCCGTGATCGTAGCGGTCGGGGCGGTCACGCTGACGGCCTGCGGCGTTGCCGGAAGCCGTAAAATGAGAGAAAAGCGGGAAAAATAGCGTTGCATTCCGGGAAGCAGTGTGGTAGAATAAGGCTATCGATTATGTTTGAGGTGTGGAATGAGTTTTACCGTAGCGCTTTTCAATGTGCTGTTGACCCTATATTATATGATCCCGGGCTTTGTCCTCTGCAAGGCAAAAAAAGCGTCTGCGGATCATCTGTCCACGCTTTCGGCCATTCTGATCTACGTTCTGACGCCGTTTATGGTCATCTCCTCTTTTCTGAATCTTGACTATGCGCCGGAAAATCTCGGTCGCATGGGGCTGTTCTTCGTGGCGACGTTTCTTTTGCAAACGCTTTTTATTTTGCTGGTGGTTTTGCTCTTCCGCCGGAAGTTTGACCTGCCGAAAGTCCGGATTCTCACCATCGGCTCCATCGCCGGAAACGTGGGCTTCTTCGGCATTCCCATTATGAAAGCCTTGATGCCGGGGGCACCGGAAGTCGTCAGTTATGCTTCCGTTTATGCCGTTTCCATGAACATTCTCGCCTATACGGTCGGTGTTTTCTGTCTGACCGGCGACCGTTTCTATATCTCGCTCAAAAAGGCGTTTTGCAACCCCACGGTGCTGTCTCTTTTCGTGGCCGTTCCGCTGTATGTGACCGGCGCGAAAGGCTATCTGCCGGAACTTGTTCAAAACGCCATCGGCCTGCTCAGTTCCATGACGACGCCGCTCTGTATGCTGATTCTGGGCATTCGGCTGGCGACGGTCTCACTCCCGCGCCTGTTTTCCCGTCCGCTTGTCTACCTGACATGTGCGGCAAAACTGTTGGTTTTTCCGCTCTTTTGCTTTGGGATCGTCAGCCTGTTTCCCTTGCCGGAATCTTTCCGTGCCGCCGTTCTGATCCTGTCCGGAACCCCTTGTGCTTCCATCGTGCTCAATCTGGCCGAACTCCACGGCAAAGAGACGGAACTCTCCGCGAATTGCGTTCTGGTTTGCACGATCCTTTGTTTTTTGACCATTCCTGTTTTAACACTGTTTCTCGGGTGATTCCCGTATGACTAAGAGACCGCATGCGGTCTCTTTTTTTACAAATATCTAACAACCTGATTTATTGACATTATTATAATATATTGCTATAATATACCCTGTTATCGGCAAAAATGAGGCTTCCGGGAAGCCTCTGCCAGTTTTCGAGAAAGGAAGTGTTTGCTTTGATCAAACGATTGGCAAAGTGCGTCAGGGAATTTAAGAAACCCGCGATTCTCACACTCTTGTTCATGGTCGGGGAAGCGGTGATCGAGACGTTGATCCCGTACATTACCGCGACCTATCTGATCAATTATTTGCAAGACGCCAATAATTCCGGTGCCGGACTTGATATGAAACATATTCTGCTGGTCGGCGTCGTTTTGGTAGCGATGGCGATCTGCTCGCTCAGTTTCGGTGGGCTGGCGGGCCTTACCTGTGCGAAGGCTTCGGCCGGTTTTGCGCGGAATCTGCGCTCGGATATGTTCCATAAAATCCAAGCGTTTTCGTTTGTCAACATTGACCGGTTTTCGACCTCATCACTCGTTACGAGAATGACGACGGATGTCGGAAATGTTCAGATGTCCTTTATGATGCTCATCCGGACGGCGATCCGCAGTCCGCTGATGCTGATTTTTTCTGTTTTCATGGCAATTTACATGGGCGGATGGCTGGCGGCAACGTTCGTCGTCGTCATTCCCGTACTGGTCGCCGGATTGCTTCTGGTGGCGAAAAAGGCGATGCCCGCTTTCCGCCGGGTTTTCAAAAAATATGACCGGCTCAATGAATCCATCGAGGAAAACGTCCGCGGGATGCGTGTCGTCAAGGGCTTCTCCCGCGAGGAATATGAAAAAAAGAAATTCGGTGCGGCGGCAGATTCCATCTGTGACGACTTTACAAAGGCGGAGAGAATTGTGGCCTGCAATACGCCGATCATGAATTTCTGTATGTATTTCAATATGG
>JAGHUY010000091.1 GCA_018064545.1 Candidatus Apopatosoma intestinale
GAGAGAAGCGCGACGAGCGGGGCGATGAAGCCCTTGGTGAACGCGGTAACGATGGCGGTGAAAGCCGTTGCGACCGTCACACCGACGGCCATATCCACGACGTTGCCGCGGGTAATGAATTTACGGAAATCAGACCAAATGCCGTGCAGTTTCTTTGCCATGAAAAATCTCCTATACTTTTTCCACGCCGAGCGTTACCGTCTCGCCGTTGATGTTCCATTCTTTTTCGAGAGCCGTCTCTTTGCCGGTCAGGACAGCCTCGCCGAGAACGCCTGCGCGGATGTCGTCCTCGTGACGGGCGCAGAGCGATTCCATTTTTTCGTTGCCGCGGCAGTATACGCGGATGTGGTCGGTGACTTCAAAGCCCGAATCCTTACGCATCGTCTGAATCTTGGAAATGATCTCACGCAGATTTCCTTCTTCGATCAGCTCCGGGGTGAGCGTGGTATCCAGAACAACGGTCACACCGAAATCGGACAGCGACTCATAGCCGGAGGTCTGCGCTGTCTCGATGATCAGATCTTCTTCGGCAAGGGAGAGAATCGTGTCGCCTACGTCGATTTTCAGCGTACCGGTTTCTTTCAGTTCCGCCATGGCGGCCGTGCCGTCAAGCCCGGAAAGAGCCGTGCGGATGGCGCCGAGGTATTTGCCGAACTTCGGCCCGCAGGTGCGGAGTTGCGGTTTGAACGTATAGGTGATGAATTTCGAGGCATCGGTGACGAATGACACGTCCTTGACGTTCAGCTCATCGGCGATGATCGCGGTAAAGTAGTCGGCCAGACCCTTTTCTGCGCCGATAAACATACGGGCGATCGGTTGACGGGTTTTGATCGTGGCGTTGTTGCGAGCGGCACGGCCGAGTGAGACGACCGCGAGGACTTCTTCCATGTCTTCTTCCAGTTCACGGTCGATCCACGCCTCGTTTACGGTCGGGAAGTCGCACAGATGGACGCTTTCGGGAGCGTTTTTGTCGCTTGTGCGGACGAGATTCTGATAGATGTCCTCAGAGAGGAACGGTACCATCGGGGCGGCGGCCTTGGCGACCGTGACAAGCGCGGTATACAGCGTCATATAGGCATTCACCTTATCCTGCGTCATGTCGGGTCCCCAGTAGCGGTCACGGCACCGACGGACGTACCAGTTGGGCAACTCGTCCACAAAGTCGTCGAGGACGCGGGACGTCTCCGGAATGCGGTAGTTTGCGAGATTCTCATCCACCGCCTTGACCATGGAGGAGAGTTTCGACAGAAGCCATTTATCCATGACGGAGAGTTTCTCGTATTCCAAGGTATAGTTTTTCGCATCAAATCCGTCAATATTCGCGTAAAGGACAAAAAATGCGTAGGTGT
>JAGHUY010000158.1 GCA_018064545.1 Candidatus Apopatosoma intestinale
CTTTCTGTGGGTTGGTTTGTGGTTAAACTTATTCTAACAGAACTCAATCACTTTTTCTATTCTTTTTCCCTTTTCAGTCTCACATCAATTGTAACACTACAATTTTGACGTAGACTGAGGATGTGTTTATTCTTGACTTATCGCACGAGACGTGATATGATAAAAAAATGGATAGGGAATCAGTTGAAAGAGGATGAACACTATGAAAAGAAAACTGTCCTTGATTGAAAAACAAAGGATTTTATTCGGGATCTGCGCCGACCCGGTCGCTTTTCTGATCGCCGACTTACTTGTTTTAGTGGGAGCCGTTTCCATGGTGGATCCGATTTCCAAGAGCGGAATCGCGATCCACACTCTGGTCGGTTTTGCCATTACGTTCCTTGCGAGGGTGATTCTCGGTGTTTATCATCAGGATTGGAAAAAAATGCCGCTTTACGGGCTTTTGCGTTTGGGAATTGCCGAAATGGTTGGTTGCTTCGGCCATTATTTTATTGAGCGCATGATTCCCCGAATTATGGAACAGATGATGTTCATTCATATTTTCGCGATTTCCGCGATCGATTTGCTTTTGATTGTCGGAGCACGCATTGTTTATTACGGGTATTTCCGCAAAAAAGCGGAAGAAGCCAAATTGCTTTTGGCTTCTCCGACTATGCACGAAAGCGAACTGCGTTTTATACAGGAGGCTTTTGACAGTAACTGGGTGGCTCCGCTCGGTTTCAACTGCGACGGGTTTGAAAAGGAAATGGTACAAACGATCGGCGGGGATGTCCATGCCTTTGCTACCGTTTCCGGCACGTCGGCTCTTCACATGGCTGTCAAACTGGCCGGTGTCAAACGGGGAGATCATGTTCTGTGTTCCGACCTGACTTTTGCCGCAACGGTGAATCCCGTTGTATATGAAGGAGGTATTCCGGTTTTCATCGATTCCGAACGGGAAACGTGGAATATGTCGCCTGAGGCTTTGGAAAGGGGTTTCGAAAAATATCCGGAGGCTAAGGTCGTAGTTTTGGTTCATCTCTACGGCACGCCGGCCAAAATGGATGAGATTCTCGCTGTCTGCGAAAAGCACGGAGCCGTAGTGATTGAGGACGCCGCCGAAGCACTCGGAGCGAAATACAAGGGCGCTTCCTGTGGGACGTTCGGGTCATATAACGTTCTTTCGTTTAACGGAAATAAAATCATTACCACGTCGGGCGGCGGTATGCTCCTGACAAAAGATCGGGCGGCAAGGGATAAAGCGCTTTTCCTGTCTACGCAGGCGCGCGAAAAGGCACCTTGGTATCAGCATGAGGAAATCGGATATAATTACCGTATGTCCAACGTGATCGCCGGAATCGGCCGCGGTCAGCTCAAACACCTGGAAGAGCACAAAATAAAAAAAGAGGAAATCTACGAGCGGTACCGCCGGGGGTTGGAAGGACTTCCGGTACGGATGAATCCCTATTTGCCGGACTCTCATCCGAATTTCTGGCTTTCCTGCCTTGTGATCGATCCGGAAGCCATGTGCGAGTGCTCGCGCAGTGCGACGGAGTCTGTCTGGAAGCATGAGCCGGGAAAGACCTGCCCGGATGAACTGGCAGCTATTCTGTTGGAAAACAAGATTGAAACGCGTCCGATCTGGAAACC
>JAGHUY010000179.1 GCA_018064545.1 Candidatus Apopatosoma intestinale
TCAAACACGGTCTCTTCGCCGACGGTGACGGTTCCGCTATCGGGGATCTCCAAAAAGTTCAGACAGCGCAGAAGCGTTGTTTTCCCGTTTCCCGACGTCCCAATGACGGCGAGAACTTCTCCTTTTTCGAGAGAAAACGAAATATTTTTGAGAATCTGCGCACGGCCGAACGACTTGCACAGATTTTCCACTTGCAAAAAAGCCATGGTTACTCCTTAAAATATGCTAGCTTCTTTTCGGCCACGCCGAACAGAAGCGTGAGCAGACCGTTAGCGAGCAGATAGAACAGACCCGCGTAGAGAAGCGGCGTGAAGATCACGTAATGGTTGACCGCCATTTTGGCCGCGGTAAACATTTCGACCACGCCGAGGACCTGCGCCAGCGCCGTATCCTTGACGAGCGTGATGACCTCGTTCGATACGGGCGCGAGCGTTCTTTTGACCACCTGCAACAGAATGACTTTGAAAAACACCTGACTCTTTTTCATGCCGAGCACGGCGCCGGCCTCGTACTGCCCGCGCGGAATGCTCTCGATCCCGCCGCGAAAAATCTCGGAGAAATAGCAGGCGTAATTGATGACGAACGCGATGATGACAAAGAAGAGAAGCAGATCGCTCATGCGCTCGATCCCGAGCAGAACCATCAGTTTTTTATTGGGCAGGCCGAACAGGTAGTTGGGAATCAGACTGACCGCCAGAATCTGCAACATCAGAGGCGTGCCGCGGATGACCCACACAAGCCCCTTGGTCAGCCAGCGGATCGGCTTGATCCGTGAGAGCGACCCGAAGGAGATCAGAAGCCCCAACGGGAGCGAAAAGACGAGCGTGACAAAGAACAGCAGCGCCGTCGTCCCGAACCCCTTGACGAGATCGGATAAGATTTCCAGAGTCTGCATGGTTTATTGGCCCTTGGCGACGTCTTCGCCGGCGGAACCGCCCTCAACACCGATGATGGCGGTCTTCATGCTTGCTTTATCCGGATACAGAGAAACGTCGGCTTTCCGGATCACGGCGACTTGGTTATTTCTCATATAGGGGACGGAAAGGCACATGGCCTCGGCTCTCTCGTCCGTATAGGTAAGCCCGTTCCAGATCAGGTCGATGGTGCCCTCCGAAAGGAGAGTCTCCTTGCTGTCCCATTCGATCAGCTGAAATTCGATCTGAATACTCGTGTTGTACCGTTCGTTCAGATACCCCACGGCAGCTTTGGCGAGATCCGTATCAAAACCCATGAAAACACCGTCTTCCGTATAGGCGATCGGTGCATAAACGGTATAACCGATGATCAGTTTTCCGTCGGAAACGACGGCGTTCCAACTGCCGTCCGCGGCGCTCGCCAGCGGATTTGCCGTAGAAGAAGTGACAAGCAGTTCGCTCGTCAGATTGTATGTTTTCCCGACCGTCTGATAGTCGCTGCCGGCGATCCCGATCAGAGCCTCGTTGATCTTACTCATCAGGGCGCGATCGCCTTTGCGGCCGGCGATGGCATACGTTTCTTCGGTAAAGACGAGCCCGTCTACCAGCGTCAGTTTATCGGCATACGTAGCGGAATTGACGTAAAAGTTCGCCATGACGGAGTCGATCACGGCTACGTCAACGGACGAGGCGTCAAGTTGTACCAACGCGTCGAGCTGAGAGGGAAGAAGAAGGACTTCTTTGCCGAGATAAGCGGACGTATCG
Organism: Candidatus Apopatosoma intestinale; assembly: GCA_018064545.1. Classification (GTDB taxonomy): domain Bacteria; phylum Bacillota; class Clostridia; order Oscillospirales; family CAG-272; genus Apopatosoma; species Apopatosoma intestinale. The sequence goes on from JAGHUY010000179.1 coordinate 1,680, forward strand.
TCTTTTCCGCAAGCGGTGACGGAAACAAGGAAACAAATCACAAAAAGAATACTGCATACGGTTTTGATCGTTTTTTTCATGGAAAACCCCCGATTCTTGCTTTAGCACTTTATCTTGATAAAGTAGCGATGGATATACAGTATCACACTTTTCCGACTTTGTAAAGGGACTTTTGCGATTTTTTCGAAAAAATATTAAAAACCCTTTATTTTTCTCCGGAAAAACGGTATACTGGTATCAGAAAAACAAAGGGGGTTCCATATGGACGTCAAAAAGAAAAGCACACCGGAGCAGGAACTGTATGAACTTCTCGCTTCCCTGGAAAGCGCGGAAGAGGTCCGCGCACTTCTCTACGATATGTGTACCCCGAATGAGATCGAACACATGGCACAGCGTCTGGAATGCGCCAAACGGTTGATGCAGGGGGAGACCTATGAAGAGGTGATCGCGGAAACGGAAATATCCTCTGCGACGCTGTCCCGCGTATCCCGGTGCATTCAGCACGGAAGCGGCGGCTATAACCGCGTTCTGAAAAAGCGTTTGAAGACAGAAGCCCATAAAGAGTAAAAAACGGCGCGGTGCGCCGTTTTTTTCAGACTGCTGAAAAAGCAGATGTTTTCCATCGCTATTCGTCAAAAAGCACAAACTCCATCACCACTTTTTCTCTCGCATGAGAAGGCACGAGAGAAAAAGTTATCAAAAAGAGAGTGCCGGTGGGGGAT
>JAGHUY010000118.1 GCA_018064545.1 Candidatus Apopatosoma intestinale
ATCGGAAATCCACCGTTATTGCGTTCTGGACGACGCGGCAAAGACCCTCCTTAAAACCGCGTTTGATAAACTCGGCCTATCCGTGCGCGGCCATGACCGGATTCTGCGCGTCGCACGGACCGTCGCCGATCTGGAAAGAAGCGAGATCATTCGTGCGGAGCATATCGCCGAAGCCGTCCAGTATCGGTCGCTGGATCGGAAATATTGGCGATAACAGGCTTTTTTGCAAATAAATACATATGTATAAAATGAATCAGTCGTGTCAAAAAGGAGAATCCCTTGAAACTTTTGGATTTGCAGACCGGCGGTGATTTTGTCCCGTCCGGTGTTCCGCTCGTCTGTGCCATCGGCAATTTTGACGGCATCCATATCGGCCATGAAAGTCTTTTGCGTCAGACTTGCGCTCTGGCCGAACGGTATCGCGCCGTTCCGGCGGTTTTTACCTTTTCGGAAAATACGTCCGGTGCCCCCACCGTCCTTTCCCCGGAGGAAAAGGTTCGGCGGATGGCCGACATCGGTATCGTCTGTGCGGTGGTTTGCGGGTTTGACGAGGTTCGCGCCCTCTCCCCGGAAGCGTTCGTCTCCGACGTTCTGACAGGCGGTCTTGCCGTCTCTCTCGCCGTCTGCGGTTTCAACTTCCGTTTCGGAGCCGGCGGCGTCGGGAATGCCGAAACGCTCCGGACGCTGATGAAACGGGCGGGCGGGGACGCCGTCGTGATGCCTCCGTCTCTCTATGCCGGCGAACCGATCAGTTCCAGCCGCATCCGCGCCGCGCTCGGCCGCGGCGATATGGAGACCGTGTCCGCTCTGCTCGGCCGCCCCTACGCCGTCACCGCCCCCGTCGTGCCGGGGAAGCACCTCGGCGGGTCGCTCGGTTTTCCCACCGTCAATCAGATGCCTCCCGCCGGCGTTCTGGCACCCCGGGTCGGCGTCTATGTTTCCGTCTGCCGGATCGGCGACAGGCTGATCCCGGCGGTCTCCGATTTCGGACTCCGCCCCACCGTGGAAAAACAGGAAAAGCCCCGGTGGGAAACCCACCTTTTGGGCTTCGAGGAAGATTTATACAACCGTATTATATCAGTTTATCCCCTGTTTTACCTGCGGGATGAAGTCCGCTTTTCTTCGCCGGAGGAACTGGCAAAGGCCATTCGGCACGACAGCGAACAAGCCCGCGCGTATTTGGCGGCACATCCGTTCCGGCTGACATAGTATATATAATATAAGGAAGAGGAGGCGAGAAAATGGCTCATGAAAAGCCCATCGGGTGGCGGCGTGTCACGGCCCTTATCGCGGTGCTTCTGCTTGCCGTCTCCGCCTGCTTCTTTCCAATATATGCATCGTCTCCCGAAATCGTGTTTTCACCTTATGCAGTTGTATATAATGTGGAAAACGGGATTTTCGTCTATGAAAAAGACGCCGATGCCGTCATCGCCCCCGCCTCGACGGCCAAGATCATGACCGCCATTCTCGCGCTGGAACACTACGCCGGTGCGCTCGATACGGAGATCACGGTGATCTATTCCGCCATCCGCGGGCTGGACGGCACGGTCACCATGAATCTCAAAGTCGGAGAGGTCGTCACCGTCCGGCAACTGCTGTACGGGATGCTCGTGCTCGGTGCCAACGACGCGGCGCAGGTGCTGGCTTACGAGATCGGAAAAGCGGAGAGTATGTTTGCCGCGCTGATGACAAAACGAGCCACCGAACTCGGCGCCGTATCCACCGTCTATCAGAACGCGACCGGCCTCGACCACGCTCTCGCCCGTACCACGGCGCGGGACGTCGCGCGGATCGCCGCCTACGCCCGGTCTCTTCCGGTCTTTATGGAAATCTGCTCCACGGTCAGATTCGAGATGCCCGCCACGAACAAGAGCGACGCCCGTTCCTACTGGACGCGGAATCACCTGCTCTCCACCCATAATCAGATCAAATACCGATACACCGCCGCCGAGGGGATGAGTTCCGGCTATACGGACATGGGCGGTTACTGTCTCGTCTCGTCGGCCGGTTCTTCCTTTCATTATATAGCGGTCGTCATGGGCGGGGGAAAAAACGAGAACGGTGACGTCGCCGCCTACTACGACGTAAAGAATCTGCTGTCCTGGGCGCAGACCGCTTTTGAAAAGAAAAAAATCCTGTCCGCCGACACGGTTCTCTGCGAGATGCCCGTGACGCTCTCCCGGGAGTTCGACCACGTGACGCTGGTTCCGGCCGAGGCTGTCTATGCCTATCTGCCGAAAGAACTGGACGCGGGTTCTGTCGAACGCACCGTCGTGCTCGATGCCGAACGCTTGGAAGCCCCCGTTGAAAAGGGACGGCCTCTCGGAACGGTCACGCTGTCGGTAAACGGCGAGACGGTCGGCGAAGTCCGGCTGGTGGCCGGATATTCCGTCCACCGGAACGAGGTGCTGGCCGCGCGGAATGCCCTGCGGCGGGCATTCGGCCATCCGCTCTTCTATCTGATCCTGTTTTTTCTCGCTCTCGCGGCGGTGCTGTTCGGTTTTGTCAGATTTTACCTATATATGAAAAAAGCAAAAATCAAAAAATAACATATTCCGCGCCCCCGTCGGAAACACTATGGCCAAACGAAGACGAAAGGCGTGATAAAAATATGAAGAACCGTATGAAAAAACTTTGGCGCACGGCCGAAGACAAATGGGATGACGCCGTCGGTATGATACGGCGGGCGGACATTCCCCTGCACTGCCACCGCAAATCCGCGCTCCGGTTCGGAGACAGCCGGATTTCGATGGGAGCCGACTGCAACGGAACGCTGTCCGGGATGGACTTGGCCATCGCTCTCGTCGCGATGATCCTCTTGATCGCGATGATAGGCGAACTCGCCTGTCTGTGCGGCGGCATGACGATGAGAAAGAAAAAACGATAATAAGATAGGAAACCGTCCCGGTCGGTATGATCAGAGACGGTTTTTCCTTTAATAAATATAAAGAAAGGCTTCCTCTTTCTGCGGAATCGTCCATGCCGGAAAAGGAATGCCTTTTCTTTTTTTCAATAAATTGTATAAAGGGGAAAAAGACGGCGAAAATAGAGGTACAGAACCAAGCAGAAAGGATTTTGTAAATATGAACGTGAATCAAAGAAAAAGACAACTGAACAAAGGGCTCACCGTGGTATTGGCACTTCTCCTCGTCACCACGGTCTGCATCACCGTCGTCGCCTTTTCCGTCGGCAGACGGCACCGCGACGATCCGCCCGCCGGCTCCTCGTCCTCCTCATCGACCTCCTCCACACGCTCCACCTCCGGCAGTACGTCCCAGACAGCCTCCACCTCTTCGACGGAGACGACCGCTTCCACCGCGAAAACGGATACACCCGTCGTGATCCCCGTCCCCGAGTTTCTCTGCCCCGTGAACGCCGGCGTACTGGCCTCCTCCTATTCCGGCGACATCCCGGTCTTCTCGATGACCATGGAGGATTACCGCACGCATACGGGCATTGACATCCGCGCCGATGCCGGTACACCGGTCTACGCGGCGGCGGCCGGCACCGTCTCCGAGATCGGCTTTGATCCCATGATGGGGCAGACGGTCGTCATCGAGCATACCGGCGGTTATAAGAGCATCTATCGCAATCTGCAAACGGCCATGCCGGAGGGGATCGTCATCGGTAAGACCGTCGCGGCCGGAGAAAGGATCGGCAGTGTCGGCGATACCGCGCTCGTCGAAATCTCCGATTCTCCGCATCTGCATTTTGAAATCCGAAAAAACGATGTTCCGGAAGACCCGCTTTCTTATATTTCAACAACAGCACTTTCGGACAATACCTTCGAAGATTAAGTGAAAAGAACGGCATTGATTTGCCGTTCTTTCATTTTTTATTATAAAAAAGGGCTGTTGGAAATTTGTAACATAAATTTAAGATTTGAAAAAGCCGTTTTTTCCGCGAAAAAAACGATGCGGGCAAACCTCGGGTTTTCCGAATATTTCTATTGACATTTTAATATATAGATAGTATAATGAGGGTGACGATGAAGGATTGTTTGCCGGATCCTCTGCGGCAACAGGGCGATTCTTCGT
>JAGHUY010000130.1 GCA_018064545.1 Candidatus Apopatosoma intestinale
CTATTTCACCGAAGCCGCAGGCTTTAATTTCACCGCGAACATAGCGAGTGCATACCTCTTCACTCTAACTTCTTACCTCGCCGCCCTGCGGCGTTGCCCCCGCCCTACGAACACGGGTACTATTTCACCGAAGCCGCAGGCTTTAATTTCACCGCGAACATAGCGAGTGCATACCTCTTCACTCTAACTTCTTACCTCGCCGCCCTGCGGCGTTGCCCCGCCCTACGAATGGTTTTTTTGTGCATTTTGCTGATTGCTATTTTTGCGACATACTTTGTCAGTAGTCTGAAAAAGTCCCGCAGACGCGGGACTTTTCCATTGGTTCTTTAAACTGTACGATTACATACCGCCGAAGCCGGAGTGTTCGATGCCCTGAATGAGGTATCTCTGACAGAAGAGATACATCACGATCAGCGGAGCGATGACAAGCAGGCCGGCCGCGTTACGGATGGCGATCTTGAACGTATCCACGCTGCCTCCGGCGAGCGAGCTGAGCGTATCCAGAGTCGGCGGAATGATCTGCCAGAACTTGGAACTGGTCAGCAGAAGCGTCTCGGAGGAAGGCATGAACGTGCTGGTGTAGAAGATGTCCGTCCACTGCCACGAGAACGACAGGATGAAGACGGTGATCAGCATCGGCACAGAGATCGGCAGGATGATATAGAAGAACGTTTTGATCGGGCCGTAGCCGTCCACGTAGGAGGATTCTTCCAGTTCATCCGGAACACCGCGGTAGAACTGTCTCATGATATAGATGAACAGTCCGTTTTTGAATGCCAGACCCGTCAGCGACAGAACGATGATCGGAATAAAGGTATTCAAAAGACCCGTGCTCATACCCAGCGCGTCGTAAAGACCCGTGGATTTGAACAGTCCGAAAATATCGAAGAACGCGAATTTCTGAACCAGAGACGAGGCGATCATCTGCGGCGGAATGATCATGGTGAAGATGACAAGCAAGAACATCAGGTTGTTCCCTTTGAACTTGAACTTGGCAAATCCGTAGCCGACGAACGCACAGATAAACGTCTGGATCAGGGCGCAGACAAGGGAGATGATCGTCGTATTGATCAGCGCACGTACATAATGGTTCTCCGTGATCAGATACTTATACGTATCAAACGTAAAGTTTTTCGGGATCATCTTCACGTCGGAGCGCAGGAAGTCCGTCGGGCTCATGAACGACGAGGAAATCTTAGAGAAGAACGGGAACAGAATGATGTACGAAAGGCCGAGCAGGAGAACAAAGCGGAAGAATGCGATCAGAAGTTTGCGATAGAAGAAACCGTTTAAATACTTGGCTTTCATGCGCTCACGAAAAGGCGTTCTTTCAAAGTCAACACGGATTTTATTCTTCGTTTCTTTCATAACGGTAGGGGTATTTTCCATCTTACGTTCCTCCTTTCTCAGTCATTGCGACGTTGGTAGAACACGAACGTCGAGCAGAGGCCGGCGAAAATGGCCAGCGTAATAATCACGAGGGCAAAGTAAATCCAGCAGGCGGCGACCTGAGTGGTGTTGACCGTGGTCATGGAACCGCCGGTCATGTTCAGAATGAATCCCATGACCGCGTTGGATTCCGCCGTGAACGAGTCGATGACCGTATAGACGGAGTTCGCCAGAATCATCGGACTGATCATCGGGAAAGTGATCTTCCAGAACGTCTCCCACGCGGTGGCGCCTTCCATCTGACAGGACTCGTAGATCGAGGGGGAGATGGATTGCAGACCGGCAAGGAAGATCAGCATCTGTACGCCGGAACGGTTGACGATGTTATAAATGTCGTTGACCAGTTCGACGACAGGCTCAATGAATTTGGTTCCTACACCGAGGCTCTGGAACGCTTTCGTCAAGTCCATAACGGAAACGAGGTCCACGCTGTTTTGGCTGGCAACGGAGCCCATATCCAGACTTTCCAGACTGCTCATGCTTTCAATGATCGCGTTGTTGTTATCGATCTTGGCAATGATGCCGGCACCGATGACGACCGGGATAAAGAAGATGGCACGGAAAGCGGTTCTGCCGACGAACTTCTGATTCAGCAGAACGGCTACAAACAGGGACAAAAGGATAATGGCGACGATCTCAATGACCTGATCAAAGAAACTGGTAAACAGGAATTCTTTGAACAGGATGCCCTCCGTGGAATCCACGGTGAGGTTGAGAGCGGCTTTGTAGTTATCAAATCCCACAAATTGGAGTTGATATCCGAAGCCCTCCAAAGCGGAAAGCTGTTTGTAGTATGCCACGCTGTAACAGAGGGATTCATAAATCGCGGAGGCGTAAATGAAGATCAGACCGATGACGAACGGAGCAATGAAAATCCATCCGGTTCTCGCTTTCTTTTCGGAAAGCGAAGCGTTGACGGTCAAAGATTTAAATTTTTCGACGATCTTATCAAAGAAGCCGTTTTTAGTTTTTTCGTTCATTCTTCATGTCCCTCCTTTCAGTCTATTTTGAGATAACTTCTCGGGGAAATGATCTCGTAGCGGGTATCGGAAATGCGGACGAGGACGATACTCTGCGTGTAGTTGACGAAGAACTGCGAACCGTCTGCCGCATTCAGCATGACGACGTCGCTCGTATTGGTGGCCATGACGGAGATCGCGTTACTGAGGTTGGTCTGAGCGCGGTTGATCTTGGCCGTGGAGCCGCTTTCCAGTGCCGCGTTCATGGTTTCCTGCATGGTGCGGTAATTGGCAATTCCCTTGGTGGTCGGGAGCCATGCCGTAACGGTCTCGGCATCCGAGATCACGAAGTTCTCACCGGTCAGCTGATCCTTGGTCACAAAACTGTTGGGAGCCAGCCGACAAACTTTACCGTCCACGTAGATCGCCACGTCAAACGAGTTGTAGTTGATAAAGAATACGGTTTCTTTTCCGTTCGCCGCCGTATAGGTGACGCTGACCACGTCGCTTGCGCTGTTTGTCGCGATCATGCCCTTGACCAATTCATACCGTTTGGTCGCGGTTTCAAAGGCGATACGGTTGGCCGTCTCCGCGGCAAGCGCGGAGAGCGGGTCTCTCTGATCGGCAATGATGCGATCGGAATTGGCGATGGAATCGTAATAAGCTTTTCTCGTCGTCTGATAGGTCTTTTCGGAATCTTCCAACTGACGGAAAAGCGTATAGGCGTCTTCGCTGTTCAGGCGGAACGCCGTCACCGCTTCATGATCGGTGATCATGGCATCTTGGAGATTGCCGATGGCGTCGTTGACGATGGTGTAATACTTCACCACGTCCGGATACCAGGTATCGAAGTTGACCGAGTAATACTCGGAAGCAAGTTCGGTTCCCTCTTTGAGTTTGTTGGTGTTCTGATACGAGAGGATGAAATAGAGAGCGGAACCGCTTTCAATCGATTTCAGGATCTCATACATCAGGTCGCCGGCCATATTGACAGGCGTTCCGGCAAAGTTGACAAAACCGTGAAGCACCATTCCGACGAACGGAACGGAGGCCGAGGAAATCTCGAAACGGCTGTTATACATGGAAACGTCGATCATGTCGGTCACGTAAGGAAGCACGTAAGCGTTACCGCCGGACACGAGCAGATGCCCGTTGTCCTCTGCCATCTTCGCAAGCAGATCGATCGTGTATTCCTTGGAATCTTCGCGGGTCAAAGCGTTATCCACGTTGAAGTCGGAGTTCAAATCGTTTCCGAGCGTCAGAACGGCCAGGCCACCGGCATTCAGTTTATTGTACTTCTGCGCGAAGCGGTTATACAGATACTGGAACGCGGAAGCCGAAACCAGGTTGGAGAAGCCCTCTTCGCCCATTCTCTGGAACACGGGATCATAGGTGCGCTTGGTCACGTAACGACCGCTCATCGTCTGAGAAGCGTGACGGCGGAACCGGAAACCGCCGGCCGCTCTCATCACGTTGGCAAAGTCGAAGTTCGGGAACAGATGAATGCCCTCTTCACTTGCGTACTGAATCAAATCTTTCAGACCGGAGCGGCCTCCCACGACTCTTTCCCAACGCAAAGCACTGGGATAGTCCTGCCATTCAAGAGTGCCGTTGGCAAACGCCGTCAGAATGTAGTTCTGATTGAGAATGCCGGCCTCTTTCAGGCGACTGCTCATGGTCTCGACGTCGTCGAACGTGGTCAGAGCCACGCGTTTGACGATCGGGATGGAAAGGAACGTGTCGTCCGTATCGAGTGCGCCGAAACTCTGAATATACAGCGGAACGCCGTTCTTCACTTCTTCGGCGGTCAGACGGGTGATGGCACCGGTTCTTTCCAGATAATCGCGGTAGGCGTTGGCCATACCGACGTAAGAGGGTTCGTAACTTTCAAACCCGGAAGATTTTGCCAGATTCGGATCGGACAGCAGAATGAAACGGATCGCATAGTTACCGGTATACTTGGTGTTGATGCTGGTCGTCATTTCGGACGCATTACCGAGAGAACTGCCGAGGGACACGGTATCCGTCTGTTTTACCGTAAAACTGGCGTAAACCGTATTATATTCGCAGTTGGCGGACGCGTAGTTGACCCATGCCGTCTGGCCGAGACAAGCGGTGATATAGGCAAAGGACGTACCGCTTTCGATGATGGCCAGATAGCCGCGGGAATACGGCG
>JAGHUY010000312.1 GCA_018064545.1 Candidatus Apopatosoma intestinale
AGGGGGCAGAGGTGGGGATCGCTCAGATTTCCGACCTGCTGAACAAGATTCTGTCTCCGGAACAGACGACCGTCGTTCTGCTCGAAACCATGGCGGGCAAAGGATCGGAGATCGGCGGACATTTTGAAGAACTCCGTGAAATCATCGACCGTGTTTCCCTTTCGGAAAAACTCGGCGTCTGTCTCGATACCTGCCACGTCTACGACGGCGGGTACGACATCGTAAACGATTTGGACGGTGTTCTCACGGCTTTTGACCGTGTCATCGGCCTTGACCGTCTTCGTGCCGTTCACCTCAACGACAGTATGTTCGGCTATCAGTCTCACAAAGACCGTCATGCGAAGATCGGCGAGGGAAAAATAGGGCTCGTTGCCATCACGAATATCATCAATCATCCCGCTCTGCGGCATCTGCCGTTTATTTTGGAAACACCTAACGAACCGGACGGCTACCAAAAAGAAATCGCTCTGCTAAAAACTTTGTATAAAGAATAATTCAGGAGGAACCGACCATGAATCATGAACTTAACATCTGCCGGCATTTTGACTTGAAAGGAACGATCAAACAGGTACGCCCGATCACGGACGGGCTGATCAATCATACTTATCGCATCGAAACGGAAGACGGTGAGCCGGACTACGTTCTGCAACGCATCAACACGAACGTCTTCCGCGATCCGGAAGGGCTGATGCGCAACGTGAAAAGCGTCTGCGCCCACATTGCCGCCCGTTCCGCCGACCCGGTTCGGGAATCGCTGACCGTCATCCCCACGACCGACGGTAAACCGTTTTTCATCGACGAGGAGGGCGGTTATTGGCGAGTCTATCTGTTTATTCCGGGTGCTAAAACGATCCAGGCCGCCGAAAATGATATGTCTCTTTACTACGCCGCCAAAGCGTTCGGGCACTTCCAACGCACGCTCGGCGACTTTGACGCATCGACGCTTGTGGAGACCATTCCGCATTTTCACGATACGGTCAGCCGTTACGGCGACTTTCTCCGCGCCTATGAAAACGCTTCTCCCGAACGGAAAGCGAAATGCGAAAAAGAAGTGGAAACCATTATGGCATTGGAGCCCTATGCTCACCTCATCGTTGACGGACTGGAAAACGGCAGTCTTCCGCTTCGCGTCACTCACAACGACACCAAACTGAACAACGTCATGCTTGACAGCAAGACGGGCGAGGGCATCTGCGTCATTGACCTCGATACCGTCATGCCCGGTTCCCTGCTTTACGATTTTGGCGACGGCGTCCGTTTTGCCGCCTGTAACAGTGCCGAGGACGAGCGTGATCTTGACCTCGTCTTTCAC
>JAGHUY010000159.1 GCA_018064545.1 Candidatus Apopatosoma intestinale
CCGAAAAAACGTGTGAATTTCTGGAAACATTCCTCTTTTTTTCTTGAAAAATCGGATAAGTATGTTATACTGATAGGGAAAAGACAACGCGAAAGAGAGGATTTCGGATATGTTAAACAAACGGCTGATTGCGCGCATAAGACCGATGGCCCGCAAGAAAAATACGGTGATTTTCGGGGATACGAGGATCACGGTTTTGGGGGATTCGCTGTTCCGCGTGGAAAAAGACGCGAAAAAGCGCTTCTGTGACGAGGCCACGCAGATCGTGTGGTTCCGCGATCTGCCGGAGGTGCCGTTTGAAAAAGAAGAAAAAGACGGGCTTCTCCTGATCCGGACGGGCAGTGTCACGCTTGGCGTCGGCCGCCGTCTGTCCGACTGCTTCGTCGAGATTGACGGGGAGAAAAAGCCCCTTTCCAACAAGGGCAATCTGCTGGGAACCTACCGCACGCTGGATCGGTACAACGGCGATCGGTTTGACGCGGACGGACACCGGATGAAACTGGAAAACGGCGTCGTCTCCGAGACGGGCGTGGCCATTCTCGACGACAGCAAGTCTTTGATCCTGACGAAAGAGGGGACGGTCGTTCCCCGCGATCATACGGAAAAAGACCTCTATGTGTTTGCGTTCGGAAAACGCTACCGCGAAGCGGTGGCCGCTCTGTATGGGATCACAGGCCCTGTGCCGATGATCCCCCGTTTTGCGCTCGGCAACTGGTGGAGCCGCTATCACGCCTATTCGGATAAAGAATATCTGCATTTGCTCGATGATCTGGAAAGAGAGAACGTTCCCGTGACCGTCGGCGTCATCGACATGGACTGGCACTGGTCCACGACGCTCAACGAGAAGAAAAAACTGACCGAAAGCGGCAAGGATGACGATTTCCACGGCGGCAAAAGCGGCTGGACGGGCTTTTCCTGGAACACCGATCTGTTCCCGGATTGGAAAGACACGGTGGGCAAGATTCATGACAAAAATCTGAAAGTTTCGCTGAACCTTCACCCCGCGTCCGGTGTTCGTTTCTTTGAGGATATGTACGCGGACGTGGCGCGCGCGGTCGGGATTGACCCGACAACCGAGGAGAAGATTCCCTTTGATATGACGAATGAAGAGTTCGTCAACGCCTATTTCGACCACATTCTGAACCCCTATGAAAAAGACGGGATCGACTTTTGGTGGATCGACTGGCAACAGGGGC
>JAGHUY010000049.1 GCA_018064545.1 Candidatus Apopatosoma intestinale
GACGTGGATTATACCGGCCGTTTTCATAGGATAGCGCGTTGCGAGATGATGGAGCAGGGTATACATGACGTCGTTGCAGACAAAGGCACCTGCGGAAAGAGACAGGCGGGCGGGAATCCCCGCTTCGGTCAGAGCGCCGATGATCTTTTCGGTATCGAGCCGGGTAAAATAGGCGGCGGGGCCGCCCGCGACGACAGGTTCGCCGTGGCAGACGCGGCCGGCGTTGTCGGCAAGCGACGCGTCCCGGTAATTGATGGCGACCAGTTCCGGCGTGACGGCATTCCGCCCGCCGGCCTGACCGACACAGAGGATCAGATCGGGGGAAACGGTCTCGATCTCCCGCGTCAGCCGCTCTCCTGCTTTGCCGAACACGGTGGGAAGTTCCCGTTTATGGATTTTCGCTCCGGCGATTTCGTCGGGCAGTCGTTTTACCGCCTCAAAGGACGGATTGACGGTCTCTCCCCCGAACGGATCGAACCCGGTCACGAGAACGTGTTTCATGTGTTTCCTCCGTTCTGTTTTTTGTCTTTTTAATAGCGGTTGTGGACGCGCTCCGCAAAGCAGAGCATATCCTGAATATCCAGTTTTGTTCCGTCGTCGAGTATCGCTGTTCCGCTCATCCGGCCGAAGACCTGATGCTGATCGGAGACCAGCACCTTGAAATCGAGACAGGCGGCGCGGTCGAGGATCGGCACAAAGTCCATCTCAAACCGCCCGTCGGAGGACGAGAATTTCCACGGATCGGTATAGCCGCTTTCGGGAATATGGAACGTCACGTCGTCCAGTTTATGCGCTTTTCCGTCATAGAACAGGATATTTTCGGTGGCGGCGGTCGTATTGCCGAAACCGTAGCCGATGTTGAAGCCGAACGCGTGGCCGTCGAGGTCCGCGTTGCCGCTTCCCCAGTTCCACGTGTTGTCGTATGTCCACACACCCCGTCCCCAGTCGAGCGTGCCGAAGTCGGTCGCGGGGTCAAATTCGTACCGCACGCCGTCCCAGACCATAAAGCCGGAGGCTCGCATACAGTTGATTTTCTGATTGT
>JAGHUY010000037.1 GCA_018064545.1 Candidatus Apopatosoma intestinale
CGCGTCTTTTCCTCAATGGCAAACGGCTGACCGTTCACCGTCCCCGTCACCCGGCAAGGCCCGTAAAGCTTGGCGGTCACGGCGTTTTCCGTCACCTGCCACGTGTGCAGTACGTAGTTGGGCATGATGCGGTTGACGTTGCCCGGACAGCATGCCGTCATCGGGTTCGGCGCAAAGCGCATCCCCTTGTTGCCGCGGCTGTACCACGCATGCGACGAGCGGTCGTCCAGAATCAGTTGGTTCGCGCAGGAAAAGTATTGCAGGGCACGGAAATCCTCGGTCACACAACCGATGCCCGCGTTGAAAACGCACCGCTCGATCCGGTCGCCGTAGGCGGCGTCGTCCCTCGTAAAGAACAGATTTTCGAGCGACCACGTCATGTCGGCGACGTCGCACGTCTCGGCACATTCGTTATAGAGCGAACTGCGAAGCCGCTCGGTACTGGAATTGACCCCCGACGGGAGCATATAATAGCGGAACACCTTGCGGTACGCCGCCACCGTCGTGTGCAGATACTCCTTTTTGCCCGTCACCCGGTACAGAAGCGCACCGAGTTTCGCATATTCGTGATAGGAGACGCCGTGCACGTACATTTTTTTGCCGTTTTCGAGCCGCGCGGCGCAGAAATTCTCCGAAAGTTCCTCGTCCGTGGCATCGGGATGGGTATAAAGGAACGCCTCCGCTTTTTCGTTCTGTCGGCAGAACGCCTCCTCCGCCATCGCGAGCAGTTCCGCTTGTCCGGTATAGCCGTACAAAGAAACCAAAATTTCTACGTTATAGACGTTGCGCACCTCCGAATAGTCGAACGGCACGGCGAGATAATGCCGGACGAGCGCGTCGATGATCCTTTTGTCTCCGTTGTATTCATAGAGAGCCAGACACGCGCGGAAAAAGATCACGTGCGGCCAGCGCGTGTAATTGTCAACGTAGGCTTTCAGTTGCTTCGGGCCGAGATAGCCGTCCTCATCGGGGTGTAAGATCACCCGATAGATCCGCTCCGCCGCTTGCTCGACGAGGGCCTTGTCGCCCAGCGCGATCGACGCGCGGAGCCGGCCGTCGATATGATAGGCGGTCTGCTCGTAAGGCCACCAGAAAACGCCGGGATAGTCACCCTCTTTTACGTCGGGATTGCCCCAGAACTCCCGATCGAACGGGAATCCCGCGGCCGCCATGTGACCGGTCAGCCCCGTCATCTGCGTATGAAGATATTCGGCAAGCCATCCGCGTGCCGTGATTGCCACTTTATTCATGTTTTTTCTCCCCGATTCGCTTTAAGATCATGAAAAGTACCCCGCCGTTGACCGCCCCCGTGACAGCCCCCGTGATAAGCAGGAGAGGCAGATAGGAGACGATGCCCGCCGTACCGAGGATCACCATCGCGCAGAGCGTCTGCCCCGCGTTGTGGAGCACGCCCCCGGCGACGCTGACGCCCGGCACACCGAAGCGGTTCGTTCTTTTCAGAACTATCATGCCGGCAAGACTGAGCACCGCGCCGGCGACGCTGTATAAAAAGCCCGTGACGCTCCCGAACAGAAGCAGCGACAGGACGAGCCGCACCCCCGAGACAGCGGCGGCTTCGCCCGACCCAAGCCGATACAGGGCGAGCATCACCGCGAGGTTGGCAAGGCCGAGTTTGAACCCGGGAATGCCGACCGCGTCGAACGGGAGCAGAAATTCGATATAGGAAAGCCCGAACGCGAGCGCCGCAAGAAGCCCCGCGAGGGCGATTTTTTTCGTTTTTGTCATCGTGTTTTTCATCGCTGTCACCGCCTTACCCCACAACGGCATCAAAGCCGCCGTCCCCGAGGATCCGCACCGCGATGCCGTTCGGCAGACAGACGATCGTCTGCCCGACGCGGGCGATCGGCGCGTGGCGCACACAGATTTGATTTGGGCAATCGGAAAACGCCATATGTACCCGTCCGCCCTCAATGCGCACCTCGGCGCAGTCGGCGACGGGAATTATCCGGTCTTCGGATAGCGGATAAACGCCCAAAACGTCCCCGGTCACCGTGATTTCCACGGCTTCTCCGTTTCCCGAAAAGAGACGCAGACCGAGAAAGAGCAAAAATGCGGCGAGAAGCACGCCGAGGAGGAGGAACAGGTCGTTTTTCTTCATCTATTCTCCTCCCTCATACGCGGCAAATCCCTGTGTGCGGATGGGATGCCCGTGCGCGGGAATCCATAAGACCTCCGCCCCGTAGCGGGCGGCAAGAGCCCGTCCGCGCGTTTCGTCAAGACAGAAAAGTGCCGTTGACAGCGCGTCCGCAAGGCCGGAATCCCCGCAAATGACCGTCACCGAACGCCACAGCCGTGCGGAAGAGCCGGTGTCCGGGTCGATGATATGCCCGTACCGCACACCGTCCACGTCCATGCCGCGCAGATAATCGCCGCTCGTCACCACGGCTCCGTCCGAGAGGGAGACGCTCGTCTCCACCCCGCCGTCGGGGTTTTCAATGCCGATTTGCCAAGCCCCGTAGGGCTTTTTTCCGCGCACAACGACGTTGCCGCCGAGGTTCAGCACAAAATCGGTACAGCCGAGCGAAACGGCGACCTCCGCCGCCCGTTCCCCGGCATACCCCTTGGCGATCGCGCCGAAATCGAGCCGCACGTCGGGATCAAGGAAGAAGACCATGCCGTTCTCCACACGCACCGTCGCAGGGTCGGTGTGAGAGAGTGCCTCGCGCACCGCTTCCCCGTCCGGCAACCGGTCGCCCGCCTCGAAGCAGTCGCGCCAAAGCGCGGTCAGATGCCCCATCGCGGCGTTACATTTGCCGTCGGAGGCCTCGTACAGTTCTTCCGCGAGTGTCCAAAGCGCAAGAAAGTCTCCGTCAACCGGCACCGCCTCTTTTCCGGCGGTTTCGTTGACGGTTTTCAGATTGATAAGGTCGGGATATTCATTA
Source organism: Candidatus Apopatosoma intestinale (assembly GCA_018064545.1). Classification (GTDB taxonomy): domain Bacteria; phylum Bacillota; class Clostridia; order Oscillospirales; family CAG-272; genus Apopatosoma; species Apopatosoma intestinale. The sequence goes on from JAGHUY010000037.1 coordinate 2,904, forward strand.
AAATAATCAAAGAGGCGGTGAAGACGAAGCAGTTCTCCGCTCACCGCGTCCGCCACGCGGCGAAACTCCTCCTCCGAGCGGCAGTAAGCCGTAAGCTCGCAGAAGGTGTCAAACACCGTGGGAAGCGTCTGGGTGTATCGCTTTTTCGCGGTCGCACAGGAGCAGAACAGCACCGTGAGAACCACCAGAAGCGCGCAAAGAACTTTTTTCATCTTCACCGACCTCGGTTAAGTATTTTACTAAACAAACAAAGTATTTTACCAAAAAGCCCGGAGGGGCTCGGAAAAAATGTTCAGAATCGTCGTTCTTCCCGCGCGGGCAGTACGTGGGTACGGCAAGCGGGAAAACGGCGAGAGAAAAAGCGAAAAAGCGAATATGATAAAACGAAATCCGTAGGATTTCTTTCCTTGAAAAAGGTACTTGGGCTTTTGCCCAAGTACAAACTCTTTCCTTTCGCTTTTTCGGTCTGGACTTTTTTTACAGCCCCTATCTGTTTTCTCTCTTGACAATGATTTTAGACGGACATTTTTCGGCGCATTTGCCGCATCCGATGCACTTGTCCTGGTCAATATGTGCCAGATTCCCGTCCAGCGAGATCGCACCGGTCTCGCAGACACGGGCGCAAAGCCCGCAACCGAGACAGCCGTCCTTACAGGCATTCCGCACGTCTTTTCCCTTGACGCGGGACGAACAGCGCACGACGTAAGAGGCCTCATAGGGGACGATTTCGATCAGATGGTTCGGACAGGCGGCGACACAGCGGCCGCAGGCCTGACATTTCTCCTTATCCACCACGGCCAGCCCGTCGACGATGCGAATGGCATCGAACGGACAGACCTTGGCGCAGGAGCCGAAACCGAGACAACCGAACGCGCATTTTTTCGACCCGTGACCGGGCGCGAGATACGCGATGCGGCAGTCCGTAATATCGCGGTATTGATAATTGTCGTTGGTCTTGGTGCAGGTTCCGGAGCACCGGACGAACGCGACTTTTTTCGGGCCCGTCGAGACGGAAACGCCCATGATCTCCCCGATCTGCGCGGCGTTCGATGCCGGGCAGAGGCCGGGATCGGCCCCCTCGGCGACGATCGCGTGGGCGTAGGCATCACAGCCCGCAAAGCCGCACCCGCCGCAGTTGGAACCGGCGAGACAGTCGCGGACGAGCGGTTCCCTTTCATCGGTCTCCACTTTGAATTTCTCAGCCACCACGCCCAGAAGCACGCCGATCAGAATGCTCAAAACGAGGACAACGGCGGCGGCGATCAGAATAGCAGTCAGCACGACGTCACCCCCTTAAATCAGACCGGCAAAGCCGCAGAACGCAATGGCCATCAGCCCCGCCGTGATCAGCACGATCGGCATTCCGCGGAACGATTCCGGAATGTTGTTGTGCGCAATGCGCTCCCGGATGCCGGCCATCAGCACGATGGCAATAAGGAAACCGAGAGCCGTTCCCACGGAATAAACCATGGTATCGACGAATGAAAGCCCCTGCGACGCGCTGTCGATGGCCACGCCGAGAACGGCGCAGTTGGTGGTGATCAGCGGCAGATAGACGCCGAGTGCCTTGTAGAGCGACGGAATCTTCTTTTTTAAGATCACCTCGACTGTCTGAACGAGTGCCGCGATGATCAGAATGAACACGATCGTGCGCAGATATTCGAGGTCGAGCGTCAGCAGGACGTACTTATTGACAAAGAACGTGATCGCGGAAGACAACGAGATGACCGCCACGACTGCCGAGCCCATGCCGACTGCCGTCGAGGTCTTTTTGGAGACGCCGAGGAACGGGCAGAGGCCGAGAAAGCGGGACAGCACCACGTTGTTGATGAGGGAGGCGGAGAGCAGTCCCAAAAGCACTTTGGAAAAGTAACTCATTGATTCTCCTCCTTTGTCTTTCCGATCGAGCAGGAGCCGTCCATGCAGGACGCGCAGTTGCCGTTGCAGATAAAGTCTTTTTTGTTGGTCGCGCTCGGTGCTTTGAGTTTATTTTGGAGCGCGGTCAGACAGGCGAGCACGAAAAACGCGCCCGGTGCCATGACGAGAATGGCGATCGGCTCGTAACTTTCCGGCATGATCCGGAGTCCGAAGATCGAACCCGCGCCGAACAGTTCACGGACGGAACCGATGATGGTCAGCGCCGCCGTAAAGCCCAGTCCCATACCGAGACCGTCGAAGAAGGACGGGATCGGGGGATTCTTTGACGCATACGCCTCGGCGCGGCCGAGGATGATGCAGTTGACGACGATCAGCGGGATATAGAGGCCGAGAGCCGCGTAGAGCGAGCGCACGTAGGCCTGCATCAGCATATCGATGATCGTCACGAACGAGGCGACGACCACGATATAGGCGGGCATCCGCACCCGGTCGGGAATAAATTTGCGCAGGGCGGAGATCATGAGGTTGGACATCATCAGCACCGCCGTGGTGGAAAGCCCCATGCCGAGGCCGTTGACGGCCGCCGTAGTCACGGCGAGCGTCGGGCACATACCGAGCATCAGCACGAAGGTCGGGTTTTCTTTGATAAGGCCGTTAAAGAGGCGTTCGATGATTTTCTTGAACATATCCGTCACCCCTCCTTAATTCGTTTTTACTAACGCGCCGTAACCGAAAACGGCCGAGGCGCGGGAAAGCGCATAGTTGACTGCCTCCGTCACGGCTTTTGTCGTGCGGGTGGCGCTGGAAATCGCGTCGATCTCGTCGGGAGAAGTCTTGCCGCTCTTGGTGTAGCGGATGACGGGCGCGCGGATTCCCTTAAACTGAGATACCCAGTTTTCGTCGGTGCACTTCGCGCCGAGTCCGACGGTCTCGTTCATCGCGGTCACTTTGACGCCCGTGATCGTGCCGTCGGCCGCAATGCCGATAGACAGCGTCACGTCGCCGCCGTAGCCGTTCGGAGAGGTCACGGAGAGAACGCAACCCAGTTTTTCGCCCTTTTCATCGAGGGCGTAAAGGGCTTCGGACACGGTGCAGACCGCCGGAGCGGGATCGGCCCATTTCTCGGCCGGTACGGCTTCAAACGAGGCGGCCGTGTCGAATACGGCGCGGTAGGAATCTTGCTTTTCCTGTTCCGCGGCCGCGGCGATCGGCTCTTTCGTGATTTCAAAAACCACGGACAAACAGAGCACCGCGCACAGCGTGATCAGAACGAGAGACAAGGTGTCTTTGAGGATTTTCCGTTTCATGCTTTTCTCTCCTTTCGTGCGCCGGTCGGCTTCGGATAGGTGAGTTTTTCAATCACGGGGGTGAGCAGGTTGGCGATCAGGATCGCGTAGGACATACCCTCGCCGGAACCGCTGAACGAGCGGATCGCGGCGGTGAGGAAGCCGACGCAGACGCCGAAGACGATCTGTCCCCAGAACGTCACGGGTGTCGTCGCGTAGTCGGAGGCCATGAAGACCGCCCCAACGAGAAGTCCGCCGCCCATCGCGTGGATGGCGAGGAGTTTCAGCGTCACGGGGTCGCCCTGCAAGAAACTGAACAAGGCCACGAACGCCACGGTGGACAGGATGACCGTCACGGGAGCACGCGGGCTGATGATCTTACGGATAAAGAGATAGAGTGCGCCGATCAGAATGGCGACAGCCGAAGTCTCGCCGATCGTGCCGGAGTGCGTGCCGATCAGCATATCGAGAAGATCGACGGCCTCTTCCCCGCTCTCGGAAAGCACCTGGAACGGGGTCGCGGAGGACACGCCGTCCAGCGTCGGATAGTCCGTCATGATGCGGGAGAATGAGATGAGTAAGAAGCACCGGGCGGCCAGCGCCGGGTTCATGAAGTTCTGACCGATGCCGCCGAACAGCATTTTGACGACGAGAATGGCGAACACGCCGCCGAACAGCGGGATCCACCACGGGGCGGTCGCATAGAGGTTGACCGCGAGGATCAGACCCGTGACGACCGCGGACAGATCGCCCACGGTGACGGGCAGTTTCATCAGTTTTTCATATGTAAATTCGGTGAGGACGCAGGAGGCGACCGAAATCGCCGTGATCAGCGCGGCACGCCAGCCGAATACGTAGAATCCCATGCCGAGCGCCGGGATCAGCGCGATGATCACGTCCCGCATGATGCTCGCCGTCGTCTCACGGGAGCGGATGTGCGGAGAGATCGAGACGTTCCATAAACTCATGATTTTTTCACCGTCGCTTTCTTCTTTTCCGCGAGAACTTGGTTCTTCGTCGCGGTGATGGAGGGAGACAGCCGCCGTTTGGCGGGGCAGACGTAGGTGCAACAGCCGCAACCGATGCACTCTAAGCCGTTCATGCGCTCAAATTCCGCGAGGTCGCCGGCGTCGGCGGCGTTTTTGAGTTTGATCGGCATCAGATGTTCGGGGCAGACCGAGAGGCACTTGCCGCACCGGATGCATTCCTCCGGCGCGTAGATACCCATCTGCTCTTTCGCCATGGCGAGGATGCAGGAGGTGGTCTTCGTAACGGGCAGATCGGTCACATAGACCGCCGCGCCCATCATCGGACCGCCGAAGATGACTTTGGTCGGCTCTTCGCGGTAGCCGCCGGCCGCCTCGATCAAGGCGTTTACGTTCGTCCCGATCGGCACTTCAAAATTGGAGGGGTTTGTGATCGCGTCGCCCGTCACCGTCACGACACGGGGCAGCAGGGGACGCTGATAGCAGACCGCCTCGGCAATGGCGATGACCGTCGAGAAGTTGCAGACGACGCAACCCGCGTCGGCGGGAAGCATTTTCGCGTTGATCTTCCGCCCGGTGACAGCCCGGATCAGCGAGCGTTCGCCGCCCTGCGGATATTTCTTTTTGAGCGTCTGGACGGTGATGCGTTTCCCACCCGCCAGCACGGTTTCGAGAGCCTTGATACCCGCCGGCTTGTTGTTCTCGATGCCGAACACGCCGACCGCGTCCGGGAACAGGCGCAGAAGCACTTTCATGCCGAGGACGGCCAGTTCCGTTTTTTCCAGCATCAGTCGGTAGTCGCAGGTGATATACGGTTCACACTCCGCGCCGTTTACAAGGACGTAGTCGATGCGAAGCCCCTCGCGCACGGTCAGTTTGACGTGCGTCGGGAAACCCGCGCCGCCCATGCCGACGATACCGGCGTCTTTAATTGCGGCGATGATCTCTTCTTTCGTCATCGTCGTGTAGTCGCGCTCTTCCCCGTAACCCGGAACGGTCTCATAGAGCCCGTCGTTTTCGACCGTCACGGCCATCGCACTGTCTCCGTTCTGACAGAGATGCGGTGCCACGGCCTTGACCGTGCCGGAAACGGAAGCGAGAATATTTGCGGACACAAAGCCGCCCGCCGTCGCGATCGTCTGTCCCGCAAGGACCCGGTCGCCGACAGCCACCGAGGGAACGGCCGGCGCGCCGATATGCTGATTCATCAGATAGACCAGTTCCGTTCCCGGATCGACTTTCGTGATCGCGGCTCCGGCGGCAAGCGATTTTCCGTCGTGCGGATGAATCCCGCCGCGAAAGGTCTTACATGCCATCTTGTTTCCTCCTGTATCTCAAAACGAAATGAGGGTAACATTACCCTGTTATATTGATTCTATTCTAACATATCCGTACTATGATTGCAAGAATTAAACTCTAAATGGCCGTTCGGCACAATCACCAAATTTTTTCGATTTTTTTCGGTAAATAAAGCAAAAAGCCGCGATTTCTCGCGGCTTTTCTCAGTTTGCTGACAAAGGAATCGGTACTGTCAAAACAGACAAAAGTTTTCCCCGGGCTTTTTCAAAAGCCCGCGCTGATGGAGCGCGCGTGCGCTCCTCGCCGCCCGCAGGCGGCGAAATCCCCCACCGGCACTCTCTTTTTGATAACTTTTTCTCTCGTGCCTTCTCATGCGAGAGAAA
>JAGHUY010000110.1 GCA_018064545.1 Candidatus Apopatosoma intestinale
GCGGAACGGATCGTCAATTTCGGCGTTGTCGGCGGGCTGACCGCAGAGATGGGAAAACAAAAGGTCTGCGTCATTGACCGCGTCGTTCATTACAAATACGACTGTTCCGAATTTCTTCCCTTAAAAATCGGTCAGGTGGACGGCCACGATTCCGTCTATCTTCCCACCGATCCCGATCTTTCGGAAAAAGCACTGGCCGTCCGTCCCGATCTGAAAAAAGCCACTTGCTGTTCCGGGGACAAGTTCGTCGCCACTGCCGAGGAAAAATCGCAGATTCATCTTGCCTTTGACGGAGACGTCTGTGATATGGAATCCGCCGGGATCGTTCTGACCTGCGAGGCAAACGGCATCCCCTGCCTCCTTTTGAAAGCCGTCTCCGACGGTCTTGCCGACGGTGCCAAAGGATTTTTTGAAGAACTGTTCGACGCCAGTTTCCTCTGTCTGAAAACGCTCGACGAGATCCTGACCCGTCTGACCAACTAACGATTGTGTTTGCGCCCGGTCGCTTTTCTGCTCTTTTTGCGTCCCGCCTCACGTCAGTTGTGAGAACGCGTTCTTTTCTCTATTTACAAAAGCACTGTTTTGTGATATACTGGTGCTAATCACTACGAACGAAAAACAAAGGTGGTCATTATGGAAAAAGAATTGAAAGAAAACCGCGTCAAAACGTACGGCATCATCATCGGTGTCATCTCCCTGGCGGCTCAGCACGGCATTTACCTGCTGTCCCACTTCATCGCGACACTCATCGGCATTGCCCCGTTCAGCCCGAAGATCGAAGCCATTGACGGACTGATCCCGCTTCTTCCGATCTTCATCATCCCGTATATCTGGTCGTATCTCTACTGGGCGATGGGCCCGATGGCCGTCTCTAAGTGCAAATACGAGCATTTTCTGAACTTCATGGCCGCTTATCTCTGCTCCTGCCTGCTCGGAGGCCTCGTGCTGATCTTCGCGCCGACCTATATGGATCGCGTCGCCGAGGGGCTGACCGATACGTCGGCTCACACCGGTTTCTTTGCCGACCTCATGCGGTTCTGGTACACGCTGGACGGCTCCGATATGGCCTATAACCTCTTCCCGAGTTTCCATTGCAGCAACAGCACGATCTGTATGCTCGGCGTTCTCGGCCGCAAAGAGATTCCGCTGTGGTACCGCATTTATTCCGTCGTCATCACGTTTGTCATCTTCGCGTCCACCGTCTGCGTCAAACAGCACTTCTTCATTGACATCATCGGCGGTGTGGTCGTCGCGATCATTGCGTACACGCTCTGCACCAAACTGAACGCCGGCCGGCTTTTCCTCCGTCCGATCGCTTGGTTTAAAGAGAAATTCGGCAAAACGGAAACCGCAGAACAAGAATAAGATAATATAAGTAAAAGAGGATACCATGTCTCGCACTGTTGATGAATGTCTCCGTGATGTTCTGAATTATCATAACCCCCTAACAGGGGAAGAAATGGGTCTTCCTTTTCGTGTGTTCTATCCGTCGGATTACGACGAAAAGGATGGGAAACAGTATCCCATGCTCTTTTTCCTGCACGGGCACGGGGAATGCGGAACCAACAACGAGTTTCAGATTCGTGTTTTGCAAAAACCGAACGAACTGCTCGACCGTGTGATCGCGTCCGACGCCGCAATCATTGTCGCGCCGCAATGCCCCTGTCGTCCCCCCGAATATGAATGGGTACGGCTGAACCACGTGTGGAACACCGGGTCGCGGGAAACATTGGATAACGTTCCGACCGTCGCCATGCAGGCGGCCATCGCCCTGCTTGATCTGTTTCTTGAAAATCCCAAGGTCGATAAAAAGCGCGTCTATGCCGCCGGCATCTCTATGGGCGGCTATGGGGCGTGGGAGCTGGTGACTCGCCGCCCCGAGGTCTTCGCGGCGATCATGCCCGTCTGCGGAGCCGGATTCCCCGGCTATGCCGACAAGTTCAAATCAGTCGCCGTGTGGATTTTCCACGGCGATGCCGACGGAACGGTGCCGGCGGGAGGTGCTCACGAAATGGAGGCGGCTCTCCGCGCCGTCGGTGCCGACGTGCGCGCCACCTATTATCCCGGCGTCGGCCACGACAGTTGGATTCCCGCTTACAAGGAACCCGATCTGCTCGACTGGCTTTTTTCCAAGCATCAATAAGACAAGAAAAATTTTTCCCCGCTTGAAACCGTATAAGACAGTAATACCCGCCGAAAAGGAGCTTCATCTTCCTCTTCGGCGGGTATTTTTCAGTTCGGCAAACCGGGATTCGTTAATCTCATTGGCATCCCTTTGATAGAATGTCTGAGCTCGCATTCTGTTTTTCACCATCGCAAACTTCATAAGCAAAAATCGCGATCGGTTTTTCATCGGCAGGCACAGTAAGAATGCCCGAATCAACAGCACACTTGCCGATGAATCCGACCGTTCTGAAAAACAAGGTCTTTCCGATTATTTTCTCTACGATAGGCAGAGTGCTTTTCGGCGCGTGGTTTTTCATAAGGTCTACCGCGATTGCTTTCAATTCTGCATAAAGATTCGCCATTTCGGTTGTCTGATCACATAGCAAAGCTTCGATCTGCGCATGTTCTTTCTTTGTAAGGACTATATAATCATCTTTTCCGTTAAGCAGAGAATCCTTAAACGGAGCATCATTGAAAGAATACATACACATTTTCGGCAATACTCCGAAATCGACAAAGGCCGCCGCATAATCCCCGTTTATACCGGCGTACCCGGCAAACGCATCGCAACCGTATTCTTTTATCGCAAGTTTTTCTGTGTCAAATCCACTTTCATCATAATCCGTTCCGTAATTGATTCCCGTAGCACCGGAATAAATCTCATCGGGTGAACTGTCAGACAGATTTTTATCATATTCGGCACTGCCCCTACGCATAATCTGCCACAAAAGCGGCCAAAGAAGACGATTTTCTTCAATTGAACTGCCACGGAAACCGATTTTGCGGATTTCAGGGAGTATTCCCTTTGTTCTTTTCAGAATTTTTCCGATTCTGTCTGTACATCTCTCCTTTGCTTTCAAGTAAAAGTCCTGTGTATAATCAGCAGTAAATATGACAAGGTTTGTTTGGTATTTTCCTCCCGGAAGCGCAGTAAGCAGGTTGTACTTTTCAAGCAAAGCGACTTCATCTTCCATATAGACAGTCGATACGCCAAGCTCTACCGACAACTCACGAATGGTAAGTGGCGTGTAATAGGCACTGTGAAGAATATTTCCGGGTAGTTTTCTTGTGAACAGATTTCTGTATTCACGGTTAAATTGTCCGGAAAAAATGGTTATAAATTCAAATTTTGCGGGGTTATAGCTTTTTTCGCCGTATTGTCTTTCCATACCGAACCCTTCTTTCAATAATTGTCTTGTTTTGAACAGATGATACTTTACCATTTCAAGACTGATATTCTGTTCTTTTGCAATTTCTGCGCAGGATTTGTTTTGAAAATAAAAGGAGACGCATACGTTACGATGCGTTTGGGACAGTAAGGACAATTCGCGCCTGAGTAACATCAGGTTTTCGTCTTTGCTCTCTGCCTTGACGAGTTCATCTTCCGGTGACATTACGGTGTCAGATTCCGAATTCTCTTCTGGTAGCGGCAAAAATACATTTCGGCGTTCCTTTTGCTTGATGAATTTGCGAAAAGTATTCTCTGCCACCTTCCACACGAACGCCCAAAAAGCATGATCGTCTTTGATTTTATCCGATGACCTCAAAACCTCATATACAATTTCCGAAGTCAGATCATCCACGTCATCTTTGCTGTACAATCGCGCAAAAGCATAGCCATAAATGCTTTTTAAGTTTTCAGAAATCAATTCCGCAACTTTTTTATTTTCCATACCGTTCCGTTTCCTTATGAAAGCTTTCACCTATATAGTATCGGTTACTTTCGTTTGGTTAATATAAGAATAAACATTTTTGGGTCATGCCATTTCTAATAGAAAATCCCACCATTCATAGTAAAAAACTCTGCGAATTTCTCCGCAGAGTATTTTTGATCTGTATCCGGAATTGTAACTCGCATTCAAAATACTTCCTTATTCATCCGTGCCATTCGTCACGGGACTTTTTTCTTTTTTCCGGAATATCAGATAGGAAAAACCCGACACCAGTTGAAGCGCGGCGGAAAGAATCAGCAACGCGGGCACGGGGAGGAAGACCGCCACGGACGTCGCGATCACACTGCCGCCGTTATGGAGGATCATGCGCCATGCGTGATAGGGACCGGAGGCCTCCTCCGGCACAACGGAGAGCAGCGCCGTCGGGACGGCGGAGTCCACCACGATCTTGCCGAAAAAGACAAGGCCGTAAGCGCACAGAAAGACGATCGAAGAGGGGAAAAGCATAAGCGGCAGGGCAAGGAACAGCAGACTTCCCGCAAACATCAGAACGCGGGAATGGACTTTTTTGGCGAAAAGACCGAACAAAGCACTGGCGGCGATCGTCACAGCCGACTGAACGGAGGCCATGGCGGACGTGACCGTCTCGTCAAAGCCGCGAGCGAGTGCGACGGTAGCAAGCACGGTGACAACGCCGGTGGCAAAACCGCGGAGCAGGTTGGCGGGGGCCAGCCGATAAAATTCCGGCATCCGAAACAGTTTGAGCACAGAGATTTTAGCAGGTGTTTCCCGCTCTGCCGCGGGTATGTCCGTAATGCGACGCATGGAAAGCGTAATGACGACGCTAATAAGAACAAAAAGTCCGGCGAGAGGGAATGCCACTCTCATAACCGACTCGTAGGGGAAACGGGCACTGACAAACGACACCAACGCACCGACACCGAGGGAGAGAAGCGAATAGACCACACCGGAGACGGCGATCATCCGGCCGTATTCGTCCGGATGCACGATCTGATACGGCAGTTTATAGGCGCACACCGTGTAAAGCGCGGTAAAGAACGCCTGAATGCCGGACAGCCCCAAAGCCAGTCCGAACGCCGCTCCCGTCGGCAAAACGGAAAAGCAGAGCGGCAGATACAGAAAGAACAGGATCCCGATCGGCAGTTCTGCCAGTGCCATCCGGCGGAACAGACTGCCCCGGTCCGCATAATGTGCCATCAGAATCGTAGAAGCCACGTTGATGATCTGAAA
>JAGHUY010000362.1 GCA_018064545.1 Candidatus Apopatosoma intestinale
AGAATAACCCGAACGGCTATGAAAAGTAGACCGGCTAAAAAAGTGCAGACCGAAAAACGAAAATAGGAACAAAGGGAATTGCTCCCGTCTCCTTGCCTTCCCCCTTGGGGGAAGGGGGACCACCGAAGGTGGTGGATGAGGTGACTTTGTGAGCAATTCCCTTTTTTATTGGTAGGAAACCCTGTTGGGTTTCGTTTTATTATATCCGTTTTTCTCTCGCCGTTTTCCCGCTTGCCGTACCCACGTACTGCCTGCGCGGGAAGAACGACGATTCTGCGCATTTTTATCTCAGCCGTAGATGGTAAAAAAGAGTTTGAGTTACCAGAAAAAGTTTTTTTGGGGTTCCGGGGTGCTTTTTTGCAAAAAAGCACCGCCGGATCAGAGTTTGAGGCGGAAGCCTCAACCATTTTGCCGATCATGAAAAAATCCCTTGCGGTGGCAAGGGATTTCCTTTTTATACGGCTGTATTAAATTGGTGATAAGGGGAGCGGGCTTTATGAGAAATACGGTGCCGAGCGAATCATGGCGGCAAGGTCGGCGGGCGAGAGGTCGGTGCCGGCATAAGCAAACTTCATCGAATACGACGGAAAGCGGATGAAAATGTCTGTCGCATTCCGGCCGTCTGCCAGCGGCGTCATCGGGAAACTGTTTTCGGATACGGTGTCGGCGGGAGGCGTGGCAGTACTGCTTCCCGGAATAAAAGCAAACGTCATCGAGGACTGACCGCTTATCAGCCGCAGGAACACGGTATCCGACACGCCGTCATTCCACGAAAAATCAACGATTTCATAGCCATCCGGAAACGCCGACGGGAGCATGGTACGAAACGGCTCGGTCATGCTAAAATCCTCAAAGGTCGGTGGGGTGGGCGGAACGCAAGTTGTCTGCTCGGTCGCCCACGTCCATTCAACGGTCGTATCAATCGACTGCTCGGTGGTCGTCGCCGTCGTACCAAAGGTGGAGGCTGTGGACTGCACGGTGGTCGTATTCGTCGTTTCAATCGTGGAGGTGGCTGTGGAATGCGCGACCGTCGTGCTCTCTGTCGCCCACCCGGTGGGTTCGGAGGCCTCGATGAGCGGAGAAGAACTCACTTCCTGCACCGGGTCGTCGATACTGCCGGACGTTCCGCTTGTCTCGATCGGTCCATCGGAAAAGAGACGCGAAAGCGTCGGCACGGCGACGAGAATCCCGACGAGTAAAACGAGCGAGAGAACAAGGGCGGCGGGCGAACGCCACAGAGAAAAACGCGGTTTTTCTCTTCTCGGCGGCAGGGAGGCGGCCGCTTCCGCTTCGATTTTGTCCCAAATTTCGGGGGCTTTTTCGGTGACTGCCCCTTTCAGAAACTTCTTAAAACGCATTCTCTCACCCCTTTCGATACGAAGCACCGAGTTCGCGCTTCATTTTTTGCATGGCATAGGTATAATGCGAACGCACCGCCGAATAGGGTTTGTGCAGATAGGCGGCCACGTCGGTCAATTTGAAGTCGATATACAAATGTAGAAAAACGATTTCTTTCTCCTCGGCGGTCAGCACGGAAAGCGCCCGCCGCACGTCCTCGCTTTCGATCAGTACATCGGAAAAATCGTGCGTGGGGAGAAGCGTCTCGCAATCGTCAAGGTCGGCGGTGACGGGCTCCTTGCACACGTCGCGGCAGACGTTGCGACAAATCCCGAAAATCCACGCCCGCGCATTCGATCCCGGCGTATACGACCCCGCCGCGCCGGCCACGCGCAGAAACGTCTCCTGCATCGCGTCTTCCGCTTCCGTCCGATTGCCGAGCATCCGCATGGCAAATCGGTAGATCGCGTCTTTCGTTTCGACGTAGATTTCGTGAAGCGCTCCGATCTCCCCGTCCGCGACACGCCCCAGCAACGCGTCCAACCGCGCCGCGCCTGTAAACGGCGTCATCAGTAAAACGGAAACCGTCATCCGACCACCTCCTTTTTTCTTCTTCTTTATTATATATCAAAAAAACGGTTTTTGCAGAAAAAGTTTTTAGAAACCTCATCCACCGCTTCGCTACCCTCGGGGAAGGTGACCTCATCCACCGGCTCCCGCCGGGAACCCCCAAAGCTCGGCAAGCTCGCTTCGGGGAACCCCGGCCGCCGGTCCCCCTTCCCCGAAAGGGGAAGGCTATTATACGCCGTCCCGCGGTTCCTTAACCTGAAAACTGAAAACTGAAAAC
>JAGHUY010000152.1 GCA_018064545.1 Candidatus Apopatosoma intestinale
ACCTTTTTTCAGTAAACTCATAATTTTCCTCCCGGGCTATCGCCATAGATATTGTATATATTATAACACTTTTTTATATAAAGTCAACCGAAAGGCGCCCATTTTTCGTCTCTTATTCTCCGAACTTCGCCCATTTTTCTGTTGACTATCCGCCTTGGTTGTGATATGATATATTTACATTATTTATGGTACAATGCGGAGGTATTCTATGAAAGTCGTTCTTTTGACAGATGTAAAAGGAAAGGGCAAAAAGGGCGCCGTTGTCAACGTATCCGACGGCTACGCCACCAATTTTCTTTTCCCGAAAAAACTCGCCGCCCCCGCGGACGCGAAGATGCTCAGCGAAATGAAGAGCAAAGAAGAAGCCCGCCTGCACCAGATCGAAACGGAGAAAGCGGCGGCAAGAGAGATCGCCGAAAAACTCGAAAGCGTCCTTGTCGTCGTCAAGGCGCAGGCCGGTGCCGACGGCAAAACGTACGGTTCTGTCACGTCCAAGGAAGTGGCGGAACAATTACTCGCCCAGCACGGGATCGAAGTCGACAAGCGCAAGATCACCATGGAACCGATCAAAGCGTTCGGCACCTATACGCCCGAAGTCAAACTCTATACCGACATCGTCGGGAAGATTCACGTCATTGTGACCGAGAAATAAACCGGGCGAAGCACGAAACAAAATCAAAAGGAGGAAGTAGCCATGGCGGAAAACGGAAGAAGTGTTCCCTTTGCTCTGGAAGCGGAGCAATCGGTGCTCGGCGCCATTCTGATCGACCCCGAAAAGTTCAATGAGGTCGGCAGTATCATGACGGGCGACGACTTTTATCTCGGAGAACACAAAGAGATCTTTCAGGCCATGCAGGAACTCTTTATCAAAAACAAGGAGATCAACCTCATCACGCTGATCGATATGCTCGTCTCGCGCGGGGTTTACGCCGAGGACGAGATCAAAAAATATCTGCGCGTGATCGCCGAGGTCGTTCCCTCTGCCTCCAATCTGAAAGATTATGCCCAGATCGTAAAAGATAAAAGCACGCTTCGCAAACTGATCGAGGCGTCCGAGGAGATCACCGAATCCGCCTACGCGGCACGCGGCGAAGTCAAATATATCCTCGACAATGCCGAACAGAGAATTTTCGACGTGGCGCAGGGTGACGACGTCAAGAATTTCATCCACATCCGCGACGCCCTGTCGATGAGTTTTGACCGGCTGGACAAACTCGCCAAGGACAAGGACGCGCTGGCCGGAACGCCGACCGGTTTTTCCGGACTGGACAACGTGCTTGTCGGCATGGGAAAAGGCGATCTGATCCTGATCGGCGGCCGTCCGGGCATGGGAAAAACGACGTTTGCCGTCAACATCGGCACGAGCGTTGCTCTGCGGACGAAAAAGACCGTCTGCATTTTCAGTCTGGAAATGACCGCGGAACAACTCGTATCCCGTATGCTGTCCGCCGAAGCGGGCGTAGACAGTTACGCCATCCGTTCCGGCAAACTGTCGGAGGACGACTGGACAAAACTCTCCTATGCCTCCTCCAAACTGTACGATACCAATATTCTGATCGACGATACCAGCGGTATGACCGTGACCGGCATGAAAGCCAAACTGCGCCGGGAGAAGAACGTCGGGCTCGTCATCATCGACTATCTGCAACTGATGCAGGGCGAACGTCATTCCGACAACCGCGTTCTGGAAGTCGGCGACATCTCCCGCGGTCTGAAACTGCTGGCCAAAGACATCGGCGCTCCCGTCATCTGTTGCGCCCAGCTGTCCCGCGGACCGGAGAACCGACCCGATAAACGCCCCATGCTGTCCGACCTCCGTGACTCCGGTGCCATTGAGCAGGATGCCGACGTCGTCATGTTCATCTACCGGAACGAGTATTACGACCGCGCCCCGGAGGATGAAGAAGGCAAAGGCGCCTCCAAAGCGGCCGCAGGAGCGGCACAGGCCGAATGTATCATCGCCAAGAACCGTCACGGTTCGACCGGCAATATCAAACTCGCTTTCGACGGAAAATACAGCCGATTCACGACGCTCGAAACGAGAGAGGAGCCGTAACGTGCTCCCTTTCTCCGAAAAAGCCAAAAAAGCCCTCGCGATTTTGCCGCCCCTTGACGGGCAGAACGTCGTCGTCGGGTTTTCCGGCGGGGCCGATTCCGTCTCTCTTCTGACGTTTCTCGCCGAAGATTGCGGCTACCGGGACAGGATCACCGCGTTTCACGTCAATCACATGATCCGCGGTGCGGAGGCCGACCGTGACGAGGCTTTTTGCCGTTCTTTCTGTGCCGATCGCGGCATCGCGTTTCGTTCCGAGCGCATCGACGTACCCGCTCTCTGCGGGGATGCCGGCGTCGAAGAGACCGCGCGGGCCGTTCGGTACGATGCGCTTGTCCGATGCGCCGAGCAGACAAACAGCCCCTATATCGCTCTTGCCCATACCGCGAGCGACAACGCCGAAACGGTACTGTTTCATCTGGCGCGGGGATGCGGGACAAAGGGTGCCTGCGGCATTCCGATCTCGCGATCCGAACACGGCAAAACGATCCTGCGCCCGCTCCTGTTTTGCACGAGGAACGACGTGGAAGCGTATTGCGCCGCCCGCGGGCTTCCCCACGTGGAAGATTCCACCAACCGGAACACCGATTATACCCGTAGTTTTGTGCGGCATGAGATCATACCGCGCATGGAACACATCAATCCCGACTTTCCGGAGGCCGTCGGCGATTTTTGCCGTGCGCTCGCCATGGATGGGGAGTATCTGGAAGAGGAGGCCGACAAGGCGTTTTCGCGGCTCGCCTCCCCGACTACCGCCGACAAGGCGTTTTTACTGTCTCTTGCTCCGGCGATCCGGTTCCGCGTGCTCCGGCGCATGACGGAGGCCGTCGGATCGGACTGCGTCCGCGTCCATTTTGACAGCATGGAAGACCTTCTCCGCCATCCGACCAACGGTGCCCGCGTCAATCTGCCGGGAAAAATCACCGCCGTCGTCGAGGACGGTCTCTTTTCGCTGTACCCGGAGGAAGTCTATCGGGAAAACACGGAGCCACTCTCCGGGGAAAAGCCTCTGCATCCCGGGGAAAACCGGTTTTCTCCGCACAGTATGCTGTTTGTAGCCGCCTTTCCGCCCGAAACCGCCGCACTGGACCGTTTCCGGGCCGAATATCCGGTTTCTTATACCAAGGGGTTTTCTTTTGCCGGGAAAGAGCCGGCGCTTTCCGCACGGATCCCGTCCCCTTCCGACGCCTACCGCGCCGGAGGCATCACAAGAAAACTGCCTAAACTGAAAACGACGCTGACGCTGACCGAACGCCGCGTTCGTCCCGTCGTCTGTGCAGACGGAAGTCCCGTCTGGTATCCCGGCTTTGACCGGGCAGACGATTGCAAGACGGAACCGGGCGAAGTCTGGATCACCTATTTTGAAAAAATTTGACATCATCTGATAAAGGGAGACACAATTCTATGAATCGGGACATTCAATCCATTCTGCTGAGCGAGCGAAAAATCCGCTCCATTTCCAAGCGCATCGGCCGGGAGATTTCCCGCGATTACGCGGACAAAAAACTCGTTTTGGTCGGCACGCTCAAAGGGGCTCTTCCCTTCATGGCGGAAGTTTTAAAGAACATCACCGTTCCGTGTGAGATCGACTTTGTGAAAGTTTCCTCCTACGGCAGCGGCACCACCTCGTCCGGCACGCTCAAAATTCTGCTCGACCTGCTTCGCTCCGACATGGCGGAATGTGACGTTCTGATCGTGGAAGACATCGTGGACAGCGGCAATACGCTCTCCAAACTGACCAAATACATGAGAGAAAAAGGGGCAAAGAGCGTCCGCACCTGTACGCTCCTTGACAAACCGTCCCGCCGGGAAGTGGAATTTGAAGCCGATTACGTCGGTACCGTGATTCCCGATGAGTTTGTCGTCGGGTTCGGGCTGGATTACGATGAAAAATACCGCAATCTTCCCTACATCGGTGTTCTGAAAAAAGAAGTTTATCAGAAGTAAACAAAGAAAAACAGTCGCGCAGGCGGCTGTTTTCGATTTAGGAATAAAGGAGAAAAATCATGGCTGTTATTACTATCATCGGGTCCGGCATGATGGGCTCTGCCCTCGCTTTCCCCGCAAGAGAAAACGGGCACACCGTCCGTCTGTGCGGCACGCATCTGGACAGAGAGATCATTGACATCTGCCGCAGGACGGGTCGTCATCCGAAATTCACAAGAGATTTTCCCGCCGGGGTCGAATACTATCAGATCGAAGAACTGGAAAAAGCCCTTGACGGTGCCGATCTCGTTATCGGCGGCGTGAGCAGTTTCGGTGTGGACTGGTTTTCCGAAGCGGTGCTTCCGCTCATTCCCGAAACGACGCCCATCCTCACCGTGACCAAAGGGCTGATCCACGACGGGAACGGGCGGCTGCTGTCCTATCCCGCCTACTGGCAGTCGAAAAGCGAGCGAAAGCTCTGCTTAAACGCCGTCGGCGGCCCCTGCACGAGTTATGAGCTGGTCGCCCACGATCAGACGGAAGTGACGTTCTGCGGAGAGGACCCGGAGATTCTTCGCCGGATCCGTTCGTATATGGAGACGGACTATTATCACGTCAGCATCTCGACCGACGTTACGGGAATCGAAAGCGCCGTCGCGCTGAAAAACGGCTACGCGCTGGGCATTGCCCTGACGATCGGCTTAAATCAGGCCAAATTCGGACGTGACAGCGAACTGCATTTCAATTCGCAGGCCGCCGTCTTCGGTCAGAGCGTGCGGGAGATGAAGAAGCTACTCGCCTATCAGGGCGCGGACACGCCGGAAAATCTGGCTGTCGGGCTCGGCGACCTCTACGTGACCGTTTACGGTGGCCGTACAAGGCTCGTCGGCATCCTACTGGGGAGAGGTCTCTCCATCGAAGAGGCACTGGCCGAACTCCAAGGCGTCACGCTGGAATCGCTCGTCGTCTCCCGGCGAGTCGCGGAGGCCGTGCGCGTTGCCGCCGGAAACGAAACACTTTCTCTTGCCGATTTTCCTCTGCTGTGCCACATTGACGGCATTCTGACCAATCACGCTTCCCCGGAACTGCCATGGGATTCGTTCCGGTCGGAGACCGTATAGGAGAAACGTATGGGGATCGTAAACGAAAACACGCTTCACGTAACGGAATACGAACTGCTGGAAAAACTCCCCGATCTTTTCCGCATGGAAAACGGGGAAAGAGTGCGGACGCGCGAAGATTGGGAGGCGCGCCGGAAAGAACTTTTCCGGACTGCCGTGGAGTTGCAATACGGCACACAGCCGCCCGCCCCCGAATTTCTGGACGTGGAAACCCTGTACGAAAGCCCGCTACACAATACCTACAAGATTCATACGGGCACAAAGGAGCATCCGGTCTCGTTCCGCATGAAAGTGATTCTGCCGAGGGAGGCCGTTTCCCGCCCCGTCATCGTGGACGGCGATCTGTGTTTCGGCTATGCGATGGATAAAGGTTTTCTTGCCGCCGCGCTCGATGAAAACGTCGGCTGGGTCTTCTTTGACCGGACGGAACTCGCGCACGATCTGCAAAATGAGGGACGGCGAAAAGGCGCTCTCTATGACGTCTATCCCGAAAAGACGTTCGGGGCGCTCGGTGCGTGGGCATGGGGCTATTCCCGCTGTGTGGACGCGCTGGAAAAACTGGCTCTGCCCGGCATCGACCTGTCAGCCATCGCCTTTTCCGGCCATTCGCGCGGAGGAAAGACCGCGATGCTCGCCGGCGTTTTGGATGCCCGCGCCGCCGTCGTCAATCCGAACGAGACCTGCGCCGGTTCCTGCGGGTGCTACCGCATCCACATGAGGGGATATTCCGACGGAGAAACCGAAAAGCGAAGCGAACGCCTCTCCGATCTTTGGAAAAACTTCGGATACTGGCTCGGCCCGGAGATGGGACGCTACGCCGAGGATGAAACCGCCCTCCCCTTTGACTGCCATTTTCTGAAAGCCCTCGTCGCGCCGCGCGTTCTGTTCGTGTCGGAAGCGGCGGGAGACATCTGGGCCAACCCTGTCGGTTCCTGGCAGACCACCATGGCGGCGGGGGAAGCCTACCGTTTTCTCGGTGCGGAGGAGAATCTGTACTGGTATTTCCGCCCCGGCACCCACTTTCATGAGGCGCGGGACGTAAAGATGCTCGTAAACATTCTGCTCCACCGGCATGACGGAAAGCCACTCTCGGAGGATTTCGGCGTTTTACCGTTTACTCCCCCGGAATTTGCCTTTTAACAACAAGAAAAACGACAATAAGAAAAACGAGGTCACGCGATCGTCGCGTGACCTCGTTTTTTATTATAGCTTCTTCAATTTGGCATAGGTGGCCATCAGTTTTTTCGTGCCGGCCGTGTCAAACGCCACTTCATAGAGCAGATCGGCCCCCATCTCGCGCACCGAGAGGACCGTCCCGGCCCCGAACATCATATGGGACACACGATCGCCCGCCACGAACGACTCGTTTTTCGTCGGTTTCGTCATGGTCGATGCCACACTGGCCTTGGTAAACAGTTCGTCGGAAATATGAGACCGTTTCACTCTGGCGTCGAGTTCCGCCCGGTACTCCACCGGCGTCCGGCCGACCACGTTATTGTCCTCTTTATATTCGGGAGCGATCTCCCCGATAAAGCGGGACGGCGGATTATACTGTGTGCGTCCGTAGAGCATCCGCTCACGGACGTTCAGCATATACAGCCTGTCCTTGGCACGGGTGATGGCCACGTAGGCAAGCCGCCGCTCCTCTTCCAGTTCCGTGTCGTCGATGAGCGACTGCTGGCCGGGAAATAGCCCGTCTTCCATGCCCGGCAGAAAAACCACCGGAAATTCGAGACCTTTCGCGCTGTGGATGGTCATCAGAACGATCGCATCCGTTTCCGCGTTGTAGTTGTCAATGTCGGCGATCAGCAGAATCTCTTCGAGGAAAGAGGAAAGCGACGCGTCCTCGACCTGTTCTTCATATTGAAGGGCGTTGGAGATCAGTTCATCGAGGTTCTCGCGCCGGTCGCTGCTCTCACCCGCCTCCTCCGCCACCAGCAACATATCACGATAGCCGGAGCGCAGAATGGTCTCCTCCACGACGCGGGACAGCGATTCCGTCTCGGCAAACGTGCGAAGTCCCCGGATCATCTCGGTAAACGAGAGGAGTTTGCCCGACGCTTTGGCGACGGACGGATAGCGATCCGCGTGTTCCATCGCCTCAAACAGGCTGACGCCCTCGTTTTCCGCGATCAGTTCCAGCGCGGCGATCGTCGTATCGCCGATCTTGCGTTTCGGCTCATTGATGATGCGGCGCAAACGCAGATTGTCATTCGGATTGTTGATGACCTGCAAATAGGCCAGAATATCCTTGATCTCTTTGCGGTCATAGAAGCGAAGCCCCCCGAGGACACGGTACGGAACACCACTGCGCATGAGGATATTTTCGATGCTGTTGGACTGCGCGTTCGTCCGGTACAAAACGGCAAAATCACGGTACGGCCGTTTTTCGCGGACGACGAGTTCCATGACCTTGTTGACGATGAATTTGGCTTCCTCGATCTGGTTGGGCAGTAACCGGACGGTCACTTTATCGCCCTCGCCGTTCCGGCACCAGAGTTCCTTGCCGCGCCGGCCGTTGTTGTGGCGGATCACGGAGTTGGCCGCGTTCAGAATATTTTGAGTGGAACGGTAGTTCTGTTCCAACTTGATGACCTTGGCTCCCGGAATCTTTTCATCAAAATGCAGAATGTTCTCAATGGTCGCCCCGCGGAATTTATAGATGCTCTGATCGTCGTCCCCGACCGCCATGATATTGCGGTACCCGCCGCCGAGAAGTCTCGTCAGTTCAAACTGAGCAAAGTTGGTATCCTGAAACTCATCCACAAGCACGTAGCGAAACTGTCTTTGATAATAGGAAAGGACGTCCGGATGATCACGGAGCAGGAATACAGTCTTCATGATGATGTCGTCGAAATCGACCGCGCCCGCTTCCGTCAGTTTGCTCTGATATAATGTATATAAGGAAGAAACCTGTTGCAGACGGAAATCCATTCCGACCGTGGCGTCAAAGTCCGCCGGCGTCATCAGCATATCTTTGGCACGGCCGATCTTCCCCAGCACCGTCTTGACGGGCAGGCTTTTTTCGTCCACATTGAGCAGTTTCATACATTCCGACATCAGTTTTTTCTGATCGTCGTCATCGTAAATGGTCATATTGGACGAGAGTCCCATCTCATTTGCGTGGCGACGCAGGATACGCAGACACATGGAATGGAACGTTCCGCACCAGAGGTCGGAAGCGCTCTCCCCCACAAGCGACTGCAAGCGGGTCTTCATCTCGCCCGCCGCCTTGTTGGTAAACGTGATGGCGAGCACGCTCCACGGTGCGCAGGGAGCCACGGCGAACGGCCGAAGAAGGTCATCGAGTTCCGCGGTACTCCGATCAGAAGACACCGCCGCTTCCAGCGCGGCAAGGTCGCCGTCGGAAATCGAAGCGGGAACGCGGTCCGTCTGATAAGCATCCCCGTACATGAGTAAGAAAGCGATCCGGTTGACAAGCAACGTCGTCTTTCCCGTTCCGGCTCCCGCCAGCACGAGAAGAGGCCCCGTAACGGTGTAGACCGCCTCTCTCTGCTTTTCGTTCAGATGGGAAAACCGTTTATCAAAAAGCGCCCGTTTGGCCGCCAAAATCCGTTCTTCTCTCGTTTTCGGTTGCATAGTCGTCCTCCGCTGATTCTTGTTTGCCGATTTCTTTTCTATTGTATCACAGATCGACTTTTTAATCAACCGAAAACGGCCTTTTTGTCAAAAAAGGGGTGCTTCCGCACCCCCCACCTCTTTTATTCGGTTTTCGGTCTGGCCTTTTTTAGCCGCGCACGAAGATCCCCGGGGCTAGATAAAAATGGTCAGAGTCGCCGATTTCGCCCCGAAGCTGTACATGGGTACTGCGAGTGGGCGAAAGCGACGAGAGAAAAACGAAATACAATAAGACAAACCCCGCAGGGGTTCCTTCCTATGAACAAGGGGGTGCTTCCGCACCCCTCATCTCTTTTATTCGTTTTTCGGTCTGGCCTTTTTTAGCAGCCGGGGCTAGATAAAAATGGTCAGAAGCGGCGAACCCCCGATGTTCTTCCCGCGCAGGCAGTACGTAGGTACGGCAAGCGGGAAAACGGCGAGAGAAAAAGCGAATCAAATATAAATGAAAACCGTAAGGTTTTCCTACCGATAAAAAGGACTTGGGCAACCGCCCAAGTCCTAATTCTATTTTCGCTTT
>JAGHUY010000032.1 GCA_018064545.1 Candidatus Apopatosoma intestinale
ATTTTGATACTGGGTACCATGAAGTCTCCTCTGTTTTATCAAGATGAGGGAGAAATAACGGAGTGATTATTTGTCGAGCGGGAGCATGATGGACGCGCCGCCCTCGCCGACAAGCGTCTGGGGCAGTTCGCCGTTCCATACGCCGAGGTATTCGATGTAGCGCAGATACTCGGAAATGACGGCGATCTCGGCATCTGTCTTGCCGGCGAAGTCAATGTCATAAGTAACGGTGTCGCCTGTCGCGGTCTCTTTGATCTTAAAACCGAGCATACGGGCAACTTCCACGGATTTCAGACGGATGGCCTGCGCTTCCGCATCGGCAATGGCCAGTTTCGCTTCGGCATTACCCTCGGCTTCCGCAACGGCGGCTTGCGCCTGCAATTTCGCCACTTCCAGTTCCTTTTCGGCCTCGATGATGGCTTTTTCTATTTCGTATTCGGCTTTCAACTTCTGCTGTTCCGCGATCATTTTGTCTTCAACGGTGGATTCGAACGCGTCGGAAAAGTCGATATTCGTCACAACGACGGTGGTGATATTCACGTAATAGTCGTCGGAAATCGCGTTTTTGATCGTCTCCTCGATCGTCGGAGAAACGGTTGCACGGGTTTCGATGATGCTCATCGCGGATTTGCTGGAAAGCACGGTCTTGGCCTTTTCCACGGAGACCGATTCAATGCGGTTGGCGAGATTCGCCATGCCGCCGTAATTGTTGATGATGTCGATCACGTGCTCGGGCTGAATCTGATACTGGACGACCATCTCAATGTCCATGGTCTGCGCGTCGCTCGAATAGGCAGGCGCCTTGATGTCCTCCTGCTGGACGGTCAGATCGTAATAGGCGTATTTACGGGTGAGCCAGAAGTCGAAATAGATGCCCGACGTGCGGGTATCGACGGCTTTACCGAACTCCTTGACAACGGCGATCGTACCGGCTTCTACGGTGTGGATACTGGCGGGAACGATGATGAAGACGAGGGCGAAAACGATGGCGAGAATCCCGCAAATGCGGTTTTTGCGTTTCAGCCCGTTCGTGTCATAGCCACCGCGGGTGATCTTGACGGAGTTTGACAGGATCGTGGCGACACACGCGCCGCAGGCGACAAAGAGAATGAAGCCAATGATAAAAGCAACAGTCATGATGGATACCTCCAAAATAGAATTACAATTTTATTGTAGCATGAATCCGGCAAAATTGCAACACCGGATTCATGGGGATTTCTCCCGGCAAAATGAAAAGACCGGCAAGCTCACACTTGCCGGTCAAAAGTACTCTTTTCAGACATCATGCAAGCGTTTGCTTACATGAGTCTCATGTTTTGATGCGGCACCAGCGGTCACCCGCGATTGTTGATGCCACAACGGAACACCGTCCGTTTCTTACTCCCTCATGGTGATTTTATTGTACCATAACGGAGCGATTTTGTCAAGGATTTTACATAAGTTTTTTCAAAAATGTTTATATTCCAACATTAATAGTTTAAAATAAATCAAGTCTTGTATTGTTTCGATTCATTTTATTCTACGGATTCGAGGAACGCGGCAATCTCTTCTCCCTGCACCTCGTAACCGTTGGCAAGAACGGCGCACCCGATCTTCGGGAAATAGGTCAGAAGCCCGATCTCCGTGCCGTCGGTCAGCGTCATCTTGACCGTCACGCCGTCTTCAAACGCCGCCGTCGCCCCCGCGTAGCCGGGGATATAACGGTTGCCGTTTTCATCCGTCTGCTCGACCGGACGCGGCGCGGGATGGTCGGCGAGATACGCTCGCACAGCCGCTTCGTAACCGGCGGTATCGTCGGGCAAGCCCTTGCACAGCGTCAGCAACTCCTCGACACGCTCGGCGGGAACGGTCGCGATAGTCTCTTCTTCTCTGACGATCACGATTTTTTCAACCGTCCCCGCGCCGGTGCCGCCGAACACGGTGAGATACCGCTCCATGGTCGGCGTATAGGGCTCGTCACTCGGTACGCCCTTGACGGCAAAAGAGTGCAGAACGAACAGCTTTCCCGTTCCGTCGATCTCCCGATAAACCGTGGCGGTTCCGTTTTTGCCTTTCACGCGGTAGAGAGACGCTCCGATGCTCTCGTTACCCTTGTAGTTTTCTTCCTCGTTCACGATGCCGAGGTACTCCCCTTTCAGGTTCGGATCGGCGGGTTCCGTCGAACGGCTCTCCACCCAGTAATAACAACCATCGTAAAAAAACATATCCTTGTAAATATCAAAGGATATAATTTCGGTTGTCA
>JAGHUY010000231.1 GCA_018064545.1 Candidatus Apopatosoma intestinale
ATGCACAAAAATCGGGAGGCAAAAACGCCTCCCGAACTTGTTTTTTTGTGCATCTTTTACAAGAAAAATGACATAAAAAATAGTTTTGCTACAACCCCCTACTGTTATCTCAGGTCATGATCGCGGGTATGGGCAACGAAACTGATATAGTCGGAAAGCGGCATCGGATGCGCATACACGTATCCCTGCACCACGTCACAGCCCATTTCCCGCAGGCGAGCCACGTCTTGGCTTTCTTCCACGCCCTCTTGCGTCACTTTCATGCCCAGTTTCTTGGCTACCTCAATGATGCTCTTAATGACATAAGTATCGCGTTCTACCGAAGAACCCTTGTCAATAAAGAACTTATCCAGTTTGATCTCATCCATGGGGAGAGATTTCAGAATCCGGTAAGAGGAATACCCGCTTCCGAAGTCGTCGATGGAACACTGGAATCCGTTCTTATGAAGCTGGCTGGTGATCGACATCAGAGCGTCGTAATTCTCATAGGCAAAACTTTCGGTAAACTCGATCATGATCTGCCCGTCGGTAATGCCGTATTCTTTCTTGATCCGGGTATAGTATTCAATGAAATCGTCTTGGACGGCGGTGATCCGGGACACGTTGACGGAGACCGGGTAGACTTTTCTGCCGCCCGCCAAAGAATAACTGATGTATTCGCAGACCTTGGCATAGACGTATTTATCCAGTTTCACGATAAACCCGTTGTTCTCGAATAAGGGCATGAAAAGCGCGGGACGGTTGTATTCGTTCGTCTTGGGATCAAACCAACGGACAAGTGCCTCGGCGCCGTCCTGCCGGTTCTGCGTCAAATTGAATTTCGGCTGATAGAAAACCTGAAATTCTCCGTTTTTCAAAGCCCCTTCCATCCGGAGTTCCATATTATCGTTGATCTGACGGAGTTTGCGGAGTTCCGAACTGTAAAAATTGAAAAGCATGGTGGCGTTCTGATCGGTTGCCCGGACGATCGCGTTGTTGGCTTCGATCGCGTAGTCCACCATCTGAGCCACGGAAGCCCGTTCGCCGTTTTCCTGCTCATAAATCCCGTACTTCAAGCGGATGTCAAAGGAGTGCCCCCCGTGATAGCGGGTAGCGACCATCAGATGCGTTTTCAGACGGTCGAGCAGAGCCTCGCGGTCTTTCGCATGGAGAAGCAACAGGAAATCGCCGTCTCCCATGTAGCCGTTGAACTCCTCCCGCTGTAAGAACCGCTTGTTGACCAGATTCAAATAGGAAAGGATGCGGTTCGTTTCGTTTTCCCCGTAAGTCTCCTTCAAATACTGGATATGGCGGAGTTGGAACACGATAACCGAAAAATAGGAGTTCCCGCTATGTCTGGCCAGAATCTTTTCGACTTCTTCTTCAAAGCCCTTTCTGGTGGCACAGCCGAATGCGGAATCGTAGACCTCGCGGCGTCTGTGCTCCCGTCTGACGATCGAAAGATGGACGATCAGATAAATGACCACCAGAACGACCATGATGACGAAAACGGAAAAGATGCCGATGATCGCGTCGATAAACTCGATTCCCGATTGGCAAAGCGTTTTCACCCTGTAAAGTTCCACCACGCAGAGATCGTTCATCACCTCGGCGTCGGCTCCGACGGAAACCAGATACGGTTCCCCGTCGATGAAGAGCGAAACCGTTCCGTCCCGGCGATCGTTCATCAGCCCCTTGATCTCGTCGATCGGTTGGCGATCCCCGACCAGATCCCGGAGAAGATTCAGCACGTGATTGTTCCCGGCTTCACGGTATCCGGCCACGATTTCCCCGGAATCGACGCAAAGAACGGTAAACTCCGACATTTTGCCGCCGGCCTCGGGATGGAAAAACGTCTCGGTCCGGCTCTTGGTATAGCAAACGGTCATGGCGTCCATAAGGGAGGACCCCTCTACCGGCACGTAGAACCCGACAATACTCATATGGCCGGTGGTCGTCGCCGTATCCTCAAACGTGCCGAAATACATCGGTTTGGCCGGCCGGGTCTCATAGACGGCCCGCGTCCCGTCATAGCCCTCATAGACTTCACTGCGGGACGAATACAAAACGCCGTCCTTGTAATAGCGAATCAGCAAAATGTTGGACGTCCGGTCTTCCAGCAATGCATAAAAGTAGTTTTCCAAGTCTATGATTTCCGTATAAGAAGCGGCGGCATCGGCGATCCGGACGGCCTCATTCTGTGCTTTGAGGATGGATTCTTTGACCGAATATTCCGCACTTTGCGTATAATAGGAAGCTTGGACGGCCGCCTGATCGGTCATTTCGCCGTTATACTGCTGTAACATGGAGAACGCGGCCATGATCAGAATCAAGCCGAGAATGACGACAAAAGAAACAATAATCAGCGAAAGATTATTCTTTAAAGCGCGTCTCATTACGATCGTCTCCTTCCGCAGAATCCGTCAAAGAGCGTCCTTTGGCAAGGTCCGCCCCACCCGGTAGTGATTCGGCATCTTCGTTCTGCCGGATCATATTCACGGCTTCCAGCAAGCGGGTGTTTCTGATCATCCGCTGTTCGGCCTCCGTCTTTTTTTGCAACGCCGACCGGCGTTTGTCGGAAAGGATTTCCGCCTTTTCTACCAGTTGCGGAATCGATTCCTCGGCCAGAACCGCCCATCCGTTTTCTCTCCGTACCCGATTGTTTTCTTTGATGCGGAGGACTTGGTTGGCCAAACGGCGTACCAATTTTTCCATATCCTCGGACTGTTTGGCGGCCTCTGTCGATTCGGCAAGATCGCGCTCTATGGCCGAAGTGATCTTGTCCTGATAGGCACGGAAAGTCTCTGCGTCCATTCTCTGAACGGCTCTGGCAAATTTCGGGTCGAGTAAATGCCCGCGCCACGAAAGTTCAGACTCGGCAAGGGAACCTCCGTCCGATCTGCCGTTTTCCGTGGCATCGGCAAGGAGATCGATCTCCTCCAACGGGGATTCTTCCACAGAAACCGGTTCTTCTTCCACGGGTTCTTCC
>JAGHUY010000292.1 GCA_018064545.1 Candidatus Apopatosoma intestinale
TCCGTATATAATTCACTTGCGGCCGCCGCGTTGTGTCATTTGGTCGGTATTTCTCCCGATCAATTTGCCAAAACCGTTTCTTCCGTCACCATTCCGGGACGGTTTGAATATGACGGCGATCCGGGAAGCGATCCGGTCTTTATTCTTGATTACGCCCACACGGGTGACAGCCTGCGCTCTCTTCTCTCCTCCGTATATGAATACCGTCCGGCGCGAATCCTTTGCGTGTTCGGTTCGGTCGGGGGACGAACCGAACTAAGACGGAAAGAACTCGGAGAAGCGGCTCAGAAGTACGCGGACTTTTCCGTTATCACGTCCGATAATCCCGACCGTGAAGACCCCCTTCGGATCGCGCACGATATTGTCGTCTCGATGGAACCGGACAAGTATACCGTCATACCCGACCGGGAGCAGGCGATCCGTTTCACAGTCGGCATGGCAAGACCTGGTGACGTCGTTCTGTTCGCCGGAAAAGGCCACGAATCCTACCAGCTGATCGACGGAAATAAGATTCCTTTTTCCGAAAAAGAGATCATCTTGAAAGCTACTGCCGAAAAGAGTTATGTATAATCAAACAGGAACGTAAAATCTACGTTCCTGTTTTGCCGATTCAACGAACGGTTCATTGACAAAGTGCTTAATTTTCTGTATAATACATTCATCGCAGAGATGCGAAATATATAAGGAGGAGGCGATGATATGTTTCAAACAATCGGACAAAGCATTCTCGCCTTAGCACTCTAAGGCGGGAAAGCCCAGTCCACCCGTTACGGTCATATCATGCCGTTACCGTTTTATGGCCGTAAGACAAATTGAGGGAGGACACACAAATGAAAAGCGCGGACAATCTGTCACAGAACATTGCCGCCTTGCGGAAAAAGAAGAACATGACTCAGAGCGATCTTGCGTGTCTTCTCTGCGTCAGTACGCAGGCGGTCAGCAAATGGGAAAGAAATCTTTCTTATCCCGACGTAACGATGCTTCCCAAAATCGCTCAGATTTTCGGAGTGTGCATTGATTACCTGTTTTACGACGAAAAAAAGAGAGCTTCTTAGGCTCTCTTTTTTCTATGCTATTCATTGGAGGCAAGCGCTCTCTGCAACCAGATCATCCCGATGTCAAGCGCATCGTAAAGACCGGATTTTTCACCCTGTTTGATGATTTTTTGCTTTTCGTCCGTGCTGAGTACCTGAATCAGAATCCGATCCGGTATTTCCACGTCGTTTTCTTTCTTAGTCGTCAGAATCATTAAAAAAAGGTAGCACTTTTCACTCAGATCACCGTACACGATCACGTTCTTTTCTCTGACCAGCGGTTTTCCCTTATACATCAAGTATTTGCCTTCCACAGTCGAATTCAGTACCATCATGATCCAACCTTTCCGTTTTTTGATACATTTTTATTATACCCATTGATCAAAGGTTTGTCAAGTTTTCTCCGAAAGAACTTGAAAAACCGCTCCCTTTGTGATACAATGGCAAAGATCACAAAAAAGGACGTTATGATATGCTCAGTTTTCAACCCATTACCATAGAAGACCGTTCCCTGTTTGAGGAAAAATATGTCGGGCGTATGCACACTTCTTACGACTCATTTTCCAATCTGATCATGTGGCAAAAAGAAGATTGTCTCGGCTATACGGTTATGGAAGGGTTTCTCTGCATCGTCGGCGTCAATTCCGTCAGCGGAAAACGGTTTGCCTACTTTCCCGTCGGCGGAAAAGCCGATCGTCTGAAAACCGTGATCGATGCTTTGTTATCTGAATCTCCCGATTTGTTATTTACCTATTTAAAGAAATCCGACGTTGAAATTCTTCGCGTACTCTATGGGGAGAGTATTCGGGTAATCGAAGAGCGGGATTTGGCTGAATATCGGTATGACGCCGAAAAACTCCGGCTTCTGTCCGGAAAGGCTCTTCATGCCAAGCGAAACCACGTCAACAAATTCCATTCGTTATATCCGGACAGCCACATGGAATTGATCGCGGGATCGGATAAAGATGGCCTTTGGCGTGCCATTGAGGCTCTTCGGCGTGACCCCGTTCTGTCGGAAGAAGAAAAAAACATGGTGATCGATGATGATTATGCGATCGATACTCTCTACCGGAATTTTGAAAAACTTCCGCTGACCGGCGCGATTTTATACGCCGGCGACGAAATTGCCGCCTATACGATCGGAGAGAAAATCAACGGGGACACGGCACTGATCCACGTGGAAAAAGCGCACCGCGATATCGAGGGGGCGTACTCCGTTATCAATCAATCGTTTCTCAACCTCGCTTTTCCCGACGTTTCTTACGTCAACCGGGAAGAAGACATGGGAAACGAGGGACTGCGACAGGCAAAAACGTCATACTGTCCCCTGCCGTTTGACCCGATCTATACCGCATATATAGCAAAAAGTTGACCGTTTTTAGGGCGTGAAAATTAGGGAGAGAGACCCCGCACGATTGTTCGTTCTCGGAGCGTAGGCGTACGCCGGTACGGTAGTCGACGAGAACGGACAAAGACATAAGCCGCGAGAAATGCAAATTTCTCGCGGCTTCTTTTTGCTCAAAAGGGTAATGTCAGTCACATCCTTTGCAAAACTCGGCAAATCATGCTGGCAATTCCTATACAAACACACTTTTTTGTCGGTCGTGCGGGGGAAAAATCCCTAAGTTGTACACCCGTTCGGCCAACTTTTTTTGTTATTATCAATACTGCCATTCGGGTTTTACATAGAAGTCGGAACGGGGTTCCAGCACCTGAATCGTATGGCCGGGTTCGGTGATGGCATCGACGCTGTCGAAAATCGTATCCCACGAGAAGACGGTCTTCGGTAGATTCATAAATGCCATGACCGCTTCGGTCGATTTCGGAGCCACTGGATGCGCGAGCACCGTGGCGGTCTTGACCATGTGAATGGCGTCTCTCATCGCCTGATCGAATTTTTCTTTGTCAAATTCATTCGCAAAGTCTTTGAACAACGCGGAAATCTCCTTGTTGATCAGACGGAAATAGTCGCCCAGTGCATACATGACCTGGTGGAAACTCTGCGTTGCCATGTGTTTTTCGACGCGGAGGATCGCCTCTTCCGCTTCTCTCATGACCGCATCGCTTACATTGCCGCGCGGGATCACTTGATTCCCGTTATTATACTTCTGGAACGAATAGAACATCGTTCTGGTCGCACGGTTCAGCAGATTGGTAAACAGCCCCCAGTCGGCAACGGCCGGGTCCGGATCGGTCTCTTTCGCGTTGGGATTGTAT
>JAGHUY010000334.1 GCA_018064545.1 Candidatus Apopatosoma intestinale
TGCCTGCGCGGGAAGAACGACAACTCTGAACATTTTTTCCGAGCCCCTATTAGTACAATTGGAGCGGGCTGTAAAAAAACGGGTGTTTTTTTACAGCCCGGAACGATGTGTTCCGCTGCCGCGGAACGTGATGTGCCGTGCGGCGTGATGCGTTCCTTGGATGTGATGTGCGCTTCGCGCGTGAAGAAGCGGAACACATCTCATCACTTTCGCCACAGGCGAAAACATCACTGTGCGCCGGCACAACATCACTTGCCCGTAGGGCAAACATCACTGAAATCATAAACACCTGCCGATCCGAGATTTGATTCTCTTTTCAGCAGGTGTTTTCATTATTTCAAAATTTCCGCAAACTCATATTCCGCCATCGTGCGCCAGATGGGAAGCGACGAGGTTAACAGAGACCGGATTTCCCCGCGCTTTGCCATGGCCGTATCGGCCATCGCGATCAGCGTGTCGGTCGGCGTGGTGATCCCGGCGGAAAGCGAACGGCCGGCGGCCTCTTCCACCCCGATATACGAGAGATAGGCGGACAGTTTGATGTCGTCCGAGAACCCGATCATCGGGCAGGCGGCGGACGTCGCGTAGATCAGCGTATGCAGACGGGCGGAGATCACGAACGCGGCATCGTCAAGCAGGTCAAGAATGCCCGTAAAGTCGAAATTCTCTTCCAAAACGATACTGCCCGGCAGTTTTTCCGAGAGGGCGCGGCAGACCGGTTCATCTTCGCCCCGTTGCATGGGAACGAGGACCGGTGTAAGGCCATACTGCGCCGTCATTTCCCGCGCGGTATCGACGAGTTTCTTTTCCGAAAAGCGGTCGATCGCCCGCGGAGAAATCACAAAATACGAAAGCGGCAAAAGCCCGTGCCGGAGGGCAATCTCCCGTTTGCCGCTCTTCTCGGTGAGCAGGGCGGGATCAAACGTCAGCCGCACGTTTTCCTTGTCCGGACAGAGAGCCTTTACCAGTTCAAACGAATGCCGTTCCCGAAGCGAGACGGAGTCGGCCATGGCGAGCGTCTCGCCAATCTTTACTAGATGCCGGTCGTCCTGCACCGGGCCGATGCCGTTGGCATAGACGGCGATCTTCGCTTTGCACACTTTGGCACGGGAGAGGATATGCAGATAATACCAGAGAGAGGCGTTGCTCGTGCTGTCTTGAAGCAGATTGCCGCCGCCGAAGACCAGCACCGACGAACGTTTCAGAATCCGCGAAATCCCCGCAAGATCAAACCGGTAGCAGGCATCCACACCGTATTGACGCGCCGTCTTTTCCGGCGTGGCGGTCAGCACGCAGAGCGAGGCATCCGGCTTGCGCCGGCGCAGTCCGCGGGTGAGCGCACAGCGTACCGCCGCATCCCCCATATTGCCGTAGCCGAAATAGCCGCACAAAACCGCGTCGTAATGCGTTTTTTTGCCCGCGTGGGGAGAAAGCGCCCGATAGACGGCGAGGTGGTCACGCACCATGCGGTCGGTGGAATAGCGTTCGCAAACGAACGCCCGGTTCCGCTCGCCGATCCGCCGCCGCTCGTCTTCCGAAACGTCCAACAGCGTCGCAAGATCGCGGGCGATTTCGGCAGCGTCCGGAAGCCGTTCTCCCCGACAGCAAAGATTCGTCGCCAGTGCCCGTTCCTCCGTCGTCCCGTCGAAAACGCCGAGATACCCCTCCGAGCCGCCCAGCACGAGCGGCTTTCCGCACGCCATGGCTTCCAACGCCGCGCGGGACGGGCCGATGAAAACGTCGCAGGCACGCAGGTGATCGCGCACGTCCGGGCGTGCGCCGAGCAAGCGCACCGCGTCTTTTCCGAGTTTTTTATTGACGGCCGCCGCCTCTTTTTCCAGTTTCGGGCGTTCGGTGCCGTCACCGAGAAGGCAGACCGTCACGTCGCGGTCGGCGCAGAGCGTTCCCGCCGCCTCGATCAACCGATGCGCCAGCACCGCGCTGTACGGTTCCAGTCGGCTGACGTGGAGGATCGTCTGTCCCCCGCTTTCCATCTCTTTTTTCACCGTTTCCGGGGCCTCGCCCGGAGAAAACCGTTCGGTGTCGATCCCGTTGACCGTGACCGTCACGTGCTCTTCCCCAACGCCGTATTCGCGGAGCAGATACCGCCGGATGTCGTCGGAGACGGCAAAGGTGTG
Organism: Candidatus Apopatosoma intestinale; assembly: GCA_018064545.1. Taxonomy (GTDB): domain Bacteria; phylum Bacillota; class Clostridia; order Oscillospirales; family CAG-272; genus Apopatosoma; species Apopatosoma intestinale. The sequence goes on from JAGHUY010000334.1 coordinate 2,139, forward strand.
CTCGCCCCAGTCGGTCAGTTTGCGGAGAAGCGGCGTGACTTTGAAATCATAGTGCGCGGAGGTCAGAAAGACGAACCCGAATTCTCTCTGTAATCTTCCGCAGAGAAACGCCGGAATGCGCGCGTGGGCGTGCACGACGGAAAAGCCGCCGTCCCGGATGGCGCGCCGAAGCCGCCGTTCGGAGCGGGCGAGGGAGACCGGGTCTTTTTTGTCGAGCGGGGCCGTCAGATGCGGGATGCCCGAGCGTTCCAGTTCCGGGAGCAGTTCGCCTCCGGCCGAAATCACCGTCGGCTCTTCCCCCGCTTTTTTCAGCGCACGGCAGAGTTCGATGATATGCGTCTCCGCGCCGCCGATGCCCATGCTCATCGTCGC
>JAGHUY010000204.1 GCA_018064545.1 Candidatus Apopatosoma intestinale
GTCGTAACCGTGGCTCTCATTGATCGCCTCAAACATCGCCATTTCCGCGAGATGATAGAAATAAATGTTATCTTCCCCGATGAACTGATAGACGGTAGCGTCATCGTCGCACCACCAGTCTTTCCACTCGTTCTTGTCATGTCCGATGCTTTCGAGGTACGTCTGTGTAAAGGAGATCGGAGCCCACAGCGATTCCGGCCATACCCAGAACGTCAGGTCTTTCACGCCCTGATATTCGGGAACGGGAACGCCCCACTCGATATTACCGGAAAGACGGAACGGAACCAGCGTTTTTCCGGTGCGGAAACGAATGCCCGCATCGGACAGTTTTTCGCAGGCGGCTTCGCGATCGGACAGTTTTTCAAATACGATACGGAGCATCTTGCGGGATTCTTCCACCTCGTAGGTGCAGTTCATCCCGGACAGCAAGCCTTTGACCGTGTCGGTGTACTCGTCTTTGGTGTAAATGATCGGGTTTTTCAGAAATTCACGGCAAGCGAGTGAAGTCGTCTTGCGCAGATTCTCGTTCGCGTCTTTTTCATCCATCATTCGGATGAGAAAATCCATATATTTTTCAAGGTCGAAATACCAGTTCTCCACGGCGCGAAGTACCGGACGTTCGCCGGACAAGGTGCTTATGGGGTCGATCAGTTCTTCCGGGAAATACTGGTGACCGAGAGAACATTCGTCGGCATATCCCGTCTCGGATTTACACCCGTCGATCGGGCAGCGCCCCGTGACCTGACGTCCGTTTAAAAACGTCCCGAATTTCTCATCATAGAACTGTTTGGTGGAAAGTTTGATGAGTGCTCCGCTCCCAGCCAGTTTCTCAAAAAACTCAGCGCTGTATTCGGTGTGAATCCGTCCGCTCTCGCCGAGGGCGCTGGCCGCAAACAGGGACGGACTGATCAGATACTCGTCAAGCGTTCTCGCCTGCTTGTCGTGATTCGACTGCACAAAGTCACGTATAGTCCCTTCAAATTTTCCCTCTTTGACGAGGGATTCATATTTTGCTACGATCGGAGAACCGTAGCAGTCCGTGCCGGACACGAAGATGACGTTGTCTTCTCCGATCCGATCGCGTAAGAAGCGTGCAAAGCAGTCTGCGTGGACAAAGACGCCGCCCACGTGGCCGAAATGGAGTTCCTTACTGCCGTAAGGCATTCCGGCTGTGATCAATGCACGCTTCGGAAAAATCGGTCTGTCTGCCATGATTTTACCCTCTCAATCTCTCGATCTGTTTTTGAATTCTCGAAGTAGCGACCTCATGCCCGAGAATGCTCATAACGGCGTAAAGGTCGGGAGAATTCTGCTTGCCGGTCACGGCAACACGGACAAAAGCACTGATGTCGCCGATATGGCCGCGATATGCCTCGGGACTAGCCTTATACTCCTTGGTCTCGCGGGCAAATCCGTGTTTTTCGGCAATGTCTTTCATTTTATCAAACCAAACGGTCTGGTCATCGGCGGATGAATAGGTTGACAGAAAATCCGTCAGAATATCCGCAATCGTTCCGGCGTCAAACCCGTCCGGATAGGCCCCGTTTGCCTCGTAGTAACGGTCAAACATAAAGCCCATATAGCCTTTGACCTCGCTCCACGTCGCAAAATCTTTGCGCGGCTTGTTGCCGCCGCGTCCGATGGCGAGAACCGCTTTGGTGAATGCGGGTTCTCTCGTAAAATCATCATAGAATTCGCCGTCGAACTCTTTTGCCCATTCCGAAACGGCGTTATATACGTCTTCGGCACTCATACGAGAGATCAAATTCTTGGACACGTCGCTGAGTTTAGCAAGATCGAACAGCGAACCGGCGGCGTTCATCTTCTTGGCAGAAAACTTGAAATCGTCGAGAGGTGCCAGCGGATTAGCGCGACGCCAGTCCTCAAAATTGGAATTTAAGATGGTCATCAGATATTCCACAACGGAATCCGTCGGATACCCGACCGATTTATAATAGGAAAGAGCCAGTTCCGGATCTTTTCTCTTGGACAGTTTTCTCTTGGACGTCCCATCCATTTTCATCAGCGTGCCGATGTGAACGTATTTCGGGAGTCTGAAACCGAGAGCCTGGAAGAGCTGAATGTGGAACGGCAGGCCGGAAAGCCACTCGTCGCCGCGCACCACGTGAGTGGTCCGCATCAGATGATCGTCCACGGCGTGAGCAAAGTGATAGGTCGGGATGCCGTCGGATTTCAAGAGGACATGGTCAATATCGTTTTCGGTGATGTCCACTTCCCCTTTGATCAGATCGTTATACTTGAATTTATGCTCGATACTGCCGGTGGAGCGGAAGCGGAGCACCCAAGGGGTACCGCTGTCCAGCTGCTCTCGGATTTCTTCCAAAGAACGGTCACGCCACTTAGCCCATTTGCCGTAATAGCCGAAATTGGCCTTTTCGGCCTCCTGCTCCGCGTGAAACCGATCCAAATCCTCTTCCGTGCAGAAACAGGGATAGGCTTTGCCCTCGCGCACCAATTTCTTGGCATATACGTGATAGATCGGTGCACGGTTACTCTGTTTATAAGGACCGTAGTCGCCTTTGTCACAGATGGCGCCGTTTTCATCCAGCGAAGCGCCCTCGTCAAACACGATTCCGTAATGACTCAGCATTTCGATCAGGATTTCGGAAGCGCCCTTTACCTCGCGTTTGGCATCGGTGTCCTCAATACGGAGAAACAGAACACCGCCGCTCTGATGGGCAAGACGTTCGGAAGTCAACCCCTGTACCACGTTGCCGAGATGAACGAATCCAGTGGGACTGGGTGCCAAGCGGGACACAACGGCTCCCTCCGGCAGTCCGCGGACGGGATACCGTTTTTCCATGTCTTCCGGCGTCTCCGTGACTTCCGGAAAAAGCCATTCGGCAAGCGTTTCGTAATCAATTAGCGTTTGATCCATGATATTTCATTCCTTTCGGATTATTTCTGACTTTCACGGCAAAAAACGGCATCGTAAAAATCCGTTTTATGTTTTTGATTATAGCACGATATGGCTGTGTTTTCAGGTTTTTCATAATTATTTTATTAAAATATGGTTTTTTTTATTAGAATGTGGTAAGATAATGAGAAAGAACGGAGTGATCAAACTGGAAATCATTCAAATTCGGGGCATTCCTTTTGCAACCGGAACCATGGAAGAAGCGGTTTCTTGTGCCGACAGCGCCATTCGGGCGAAAAAACAGACGCTCGTTTTTACGCCGAATGCTGAGATGGCAGAACACTGTGCGGAGGATTCTTCCTTTGCCGATCTCATCGTCCGGGGGGAGTTGATCCTGCCTGACGGAGAGGGTATTCTGATGGCTTCCCGTATACTCGGCACACCTATTTCTCAAAAACTGGCCGGCGTCGAGTTCGGTGAAGCGATCCTGTCTCTTTCTGCGGGAAACGGATACCGCGTTTTCTTTCTGGGCGGCAAACCGGGAGTGGCAGAACTGGCCGCGGAACGGATGAAAGAAAAATATCCCGGTCTCACCGTTTGCGGGACATCAAACGGCTATTTTACGAAAAACGGCGAGGAAAATGACCGCATCATCGAAGAGATCAACAACTCCTCGGCTGATATCCTGTTTATTTGTCTCGGCTCGCCCGCTCAGGAAATCTGGGCATCCGAAAACCGTTCCCGTCTCACGGCTTCTCTGCTTCTCTGCCTCGGTGGGTCGCTGGACGTCTATTCCGGGACGGTCAGACGCGCCCCAAAATTCTTCTGCCGGATGAAGCTCGAATGGTTTTACCGACTCCTGAAAGAGCCGAAGCGTCTTCCGCGGATGATGAAACTTCCCCGTTATATCTTCGGTACGATCGCCTACAAAATCAAAAACAGAAAAGAGGAAAAACAGTATGCACGTTGAACTTCTCGCCTATACGCCAGATGCCGATAAGCTCGTGGCGGCGGCCGCCAAACTTTGTTATTCCAAGAGTTCTATCGAAAACATTCTCGACGGACTGACGCCGGAAAAAACCGAAAACTTTTTGGATATGCTGACCTCTCTCGGCCATGAGAGTCCCGTAGAGCACGCCTCTTTTACGTTCGGGATCGAGGGGGTCTCCCGTACCCTGCTCGCACAGATCACGCGCCACCGGATCGCCTCTTTTTCCGTTCAAAGCCAGCGATACGTTTCCAAGGCCGACTTTGACTACATTCTCCCTCCCGAAATCGAAAAGATTCCGGAAGCCAAGGCTGAATTTATTGAGGCCATGGAGGAAGACGCCCGCCATTACGAAAGCCTTCGTGAGAAACTGATCGAGAGTCACACCGCCCGTCTCGTTGCCGAGGGAAAAGAAGAGACGGCCGCGAGAAAAGCGGCGGAAAAGATGGCAAACGAAGATGCCCGTTTTGTGTTGCCGGGGGCTTGCGACACCAAGATCATCATGACCATGAACGTCCGCTCGCTCTATAACTTTTTCTCCCTCCGTTGCTGTGAACGCGCCCAGTGGGAGATTCGGGAACTGGCAAGAGAAATGCTCCGCCTTGTGCGCGAAGTAGCGCCGAACCTCTTCAAGAACGCCGGCCCGGCCTGTTTGCGCGGCGGTTGCAGTGAAGGCAATATGTCCTGCGGCAAATCAAAACAAGTCAGAGAACTTCTCGGAACAAAAAAGCAATAAAAACATTTTTTAGGAGATGAATACATATGAAAATTCTTGCCATCGGTAACAGTTTTTCTCAGGACGCCACCCGTTACTTGCAGGCGGTATCGGAATCGGCCGGACATCCGCTGTTCGTCCGCAACCTCTATATCGGAGGATGCAGTCTCGAACGCCATGCAAACAACATTGTTTCTGACGCAAAAGACTATGATTATGAAATCGACGCAAAAGGCGTTCGCAAGGTCTCGATTAACGAGGGACTTGCCTTTGAGGATTGGGACTGGGTCACCGTCCAGCAGGTCAGCGGCCTTTCGGGACAGCCGGAAACCTATGAGCCCTATCTGACAAAGGTGCTTGACACCATTCGTGCCGCCTGTCCGAACGCTAAAATCGCGTTTCATCGCACATGGGCCTATGAAATCGGCTCCGGGCACGGCGATTTCGGCCGGTATAACAAGAGCCAACTCGAAATGTTCGGTTCCATTGTTGCCGCTTCCACGGAGCAAGCGGGAAAGCACGGTCTTCCCATTATCCGCTCCGGTGACCTCGTTCAGGTACTCCGGAATACGAAGCCCTTTGACTTCAAAAACGGCGGGATGTCTCTCTGCCGCGACGGATTCCATATGTCACTCGATTACGGCCGTTATGCGACGGCTTTGGCTTGGTATAAGTTCTTTACCGGCGACAAAGCCGTAAATGTCACCTACGCCCCGGAAAACACCGACCCCGAGGTTTTACAGGTCATCAAAGAGACGGCTGATCTGATTCTGTAAATATAGGAGAATGCTATGAAAGCAACCGTATATTTTTCCCGCGCCATTACCCCGGATACCGTTCCCGCACTCTACCGGAAACTCGGTATCTCCCTTCCCGGCCGCGTCGCGGTCAAGGTACATTCGGGAGAAGAGGGCAATCAGAATTTTCTGCATCCCGACTTCTGGCGTCCGATGATCGAAGCGGTAAACGGCACCGTCGTGGAATGCAATACCGCCTACGACGGAGAGCGGAATGAGACGGAGAAACACCGGGCTTTGATGGAACGTCACGGATGGGGGCAGTTCTTCCCTTATGATATTCTCGACAGCGAGGGACCGGATACGGTTTTGCCCGTTTCGGGCGGGTTTGTCCTTACCCGGAATCTTGTCGGAAAGCATATGGCAAACTATGACTCCATGCTCGTTCTTTCTCATTTTAAGGGGCATCCGATGGGCGGATACGGCGGTGCGCTGAAACAGTTGTCTATCGGTTGCGCCTCTTCTGCCGGAAAAGCATGGATTCACTCGGCCGGCATGACAGACGACCCGTCTATTCTGTGGGATCATCTGCCGGAGCAGGACAGGTTTTTGGAGGCGATGGCCGATGCCGCTTCTTCGGTGGCAAACCATTTCAAGGGAAAAATCGCCTATATCAACGTGATGAAGAATATGTCGGTGGACTGTGACTGCTGTTCCGTTGCCGAGGATCCGTGTATGAGGGACATCGGTATTCTGGCTTCCACCGATCCTGTCGCCATCGACAAAGCGTGTCTCGACCTTGTCTATGCCTCAGACGACCCCGGAAAAGATCATCTGATCGAGCGGATCGAGACCCGTCACGGCATCCACACCGTAGAAGCGGCTGAAAAACTCGGTTTCGGCACGACGGAATACGAGCGCATTGACCTATAAAAAGAGCAGCCTATTTTCAGCTGAGAATACCCATAAAACAAAAAAACCGAGAAACCTTAGTTTCTCGGTATGCTTTCGATGGTGGACCTGGTGGGATTCGAACCCATGACCTCCGCGTTGCGAACGCGGCGCTCTCCCAGCTGAGCTACAAGCCCATATGTCGGACAATGCCGACTGGTCGAGATGACAGGACTCGAACCTGCGGCATCCTGCTCCCAAAGCAGGCGCGCTACCAACTGCGCTACATCTCGGAAGACAGAACATGAATGTTTCTGACTTTTGTATTATAACAAAGCCGACAGAGATTGTCAAGAACATTGGAAAAAAAGTTGAGAAAAAGGTATCAAACATGGAACAATCTATCACAGAAAGAATAGAAAAAGAAAGAATCTTTGTCATCGTGCGTGGCGTGGAATCCGAAAAACTGCCTCTGCTTGCCGAGGCGTTATACCGGGGCGGCATCCGCTTTCTGGAAGTGACGTTTCGCCCAGACGGTGCGGTTTCGGATGAAACTATTGCCGAAGATATCCGCCGCCTCGCTGAACAGTTCCACGGACGCATGGTCATCGGAGCCGGTACGGTACTGACAAAAAAACAGGTTCATATGGTCAAAAAAGCAGGTGGACAGTTCATTGTCTCTCCGAATACGGACGTCCGGGTCATCCGGGCTACCAAGCGAGCGGGTCTTGTGTCGATTCCCGGGGCGCTTACGCCGAGTGAGATTCAGACGGCACATCTGGCAGGAGCGGATTTTGTCAAACTCTTCCCCGCCGACGTTTTCGGTCTCGGATACATCAAAACGATCAAGGCACCGCTTCCTCATATCAAACTTCTTGCCGTCGGCGGAATCACTCTCGATGCCATAGCGTCATATCGCGGTTCCGGCATTGCCGGGTTTGCCGTAGGCGGCGCGATCGTCGATAAAAAAAGAATCGCCGAAAACGACTGGGACGGTCTGGCCGAGAATGCCGCTCTTTATGTTAAAGCCGCACAATCATGAGAAAAAGGACTTGCAGAAACGCAAGTCCTTTTTGATTCAAAATTCAACTTCGGCATCGATCAACTGACAGTATTGATACTCACCTTCGTAGTAAATGTCAAAAACGCCGGTCACGGTTATCGT
>JAGHUY010000127.1 GCA_018064545.1 Candidatus Apopatosoma intestinale
GGACGGCCGTCCTCAATGCGGCTTCCCGTCTGAATGCAGAGTAAAATCGCCTGTGTGTCCGCGTCGGCACGGCGCATATAATGGCAGTCGTTCGTGCAGACGAGCGGAATCCCGGTCTCGTGGGACAGAGAAATGAGTGCTTCATTGACTTCTTTCTGATGCTCGATACCGTGATCCTGCAATTCCAGATAGAAGTTTCCGCGGCCGAAAATTTTGTCATATTCCAGCGCGCGTTCTTTCGCCTTTTCGAAATCGCCCGCCATGATCATGCGGGGAATATAGCCGGCAAGACAGGCGGACAGGGCGATCAGCCCCTCGCTGTGCTCTCTGAGCAGTTCCATGTCCACGCGCGGTTTGCCGTAAAACCCCTCGGTAAACGAGCGGGAGACCATATAGATCAGATTCTGATACCCGATCGCGTTTTCGCAGAGCAAAACAAGGTGATACTTGCCCCCGTCGGGGGCTTCGCGGCGGTCAAACCGGGAACCGGTCGCCGTGTAGACCTCGCAACCGATGATCGGCTTGATCCCCTCGGCTTTACAGGCAGAGTAGAAATCCACCGCGCCGTACATCACGCCGTGATCGGTCAGCGCGACGGCGTTGTGCCCGGCGGCCTTGGCGGCCCTCGGAATGTCCGCAATGCGGAACGCTCCGTCCAGCAGACTGTATTCGCTGTGCAGATGCAGATGAACGAACGACATGATGATACTCCTTTCGGTCAGGTTTTGGATTGTTCTTTTTCAAAATCCACGATCCGTTGCAGTCGCTTGCTGATCTGCGACTTGGAGACCGGGGGATTCTCCATTTCCGCGAGAGCGGATAATGTGCTGTCGGGGTTTTCCAGTCGGTTTTTGGCGGTCTGCCGCAAAACCGGAGACAGGGCGTCGAACCGTCCGCTTTGCCGGAGAGATTCGATGGCGCGTATCTGCTCAAAGGCGGCATCGGTCGTCTTTCTCATATTGGCAACTTCAAAATTGGTCGTGCGCACGGTCGCCTCCGCAGTCTCTTTGAGTGCCTGTGCGTTCAGTACGTCGAAATAGCAACTTGTCGCGCCGATCATGCCGAGCAGATCGGAGACTTTTTCGACGCCTTGCAGATAGAGAACCCGCTTGTCCCGCCGAGTGACTTTTTTCGGCGGCAGTTCTCTGCGGCAGAGAAGCCCTTCCAGAATGTGCCACAGTTCTTTATCTCGCATGACGAATTCGGCTTGATATTTCTTGTCCGGCGGATAGACGAACCCACAGGATAGGAACGCGCCGGCGATAAAACTGCGCTCGCAGTCCTCACAGAGGAGAGAACGGCACACGGCGTCCTCGGCAGAGAGAGAAAACACGTCGCAACCGAGGTCACCGTTTCCGATGCCGAAATAGTCGAACAGCCGTCCGATGGCGTCGGGATCGCGCACGGTGAGAAGAATCCGTTCCGCCTTGCCTCGATTGCCGGCGATGGTCTCCTCCTTCGGCACGATATGAAGATTTTCGCCGAGAAACGAGGTGAGAAGGTCGGTGCTTTCTCTTGTTTCGGTGGCATAGGTGACGGCATCCGTCGAGAGTTTACCCGAAAAGAGAAGCATCCCGAAAATCTTGGCTTTTTCACAGCAGGGGTGTTTGGGTGCTTTTCGCGCGGTTTCCGCCTTGGCTCTGGCAGAAAACGAGGCCATACTCATTCTCCTTTCCGGTCGGGATTGTCAATGATGACGATTTCCGGCTCTAACAGGATGCCGGATTTTTCCATAACTTCATTCTGAATGACGCGGATCAGTCCGCGAACATCGGCCGCCGTGGCCGAACCGGTGTTAACGATAAATCCGGCGTGTTTTTCCGACACTTTGGCTCCGCCTATGGCACGGCCGGAAAGACCGGCTTCGGCGATGAGAGCCCCGGCGAAATGGCCGGCCGGACGGCGGAAAACACTTCCCGCGCTCGGTTCGGCGAGCGGCTGTTTTTCCGCTCTTGACCGGATATGATCCATCATCTCTTCGTCGATTTCGGCGGGATCGCCTTTCTCACACAGGAAAGTTGCGGAAAGCAGAATGCCGCCGTTTTCCATAAACAGGCTGTGCCGGTATCCGAAATGCATCCCGTCTTTTGTGACGGTACGGATTTCCCCGCTTTCGGGGTCGTAGTACGAGGCCTCATAAAAGACGTCCGACATCTGCCCCTCAAACGCGCCGGCGTTCATGTAGACGGCACCGCCGACCGTTCCGGGAATCCCATAGGCAAAGGCAAGGCCGGCAAGACCGTTGTCGCGTGCTACGTGACAGAGTAATTTCAGGGGAATGCCGGCTCCGCAGGTGATCCGGTTTCCGTCTACGGAGATTCCGATCAGCTTATCCGTAAAGAGTACCGCGCCCGCATAGCCGCTGTCGTCAAACAGGACGTTGGAGCCCTTTCCGATGACGCGGTACGGGACGGAAAAACGCCGACAGGCATCTACCGCGCGGGCAAAGGCGAGCGGAGTTTCCGGAAAGACCGCTACGTCGGCTTTGCCGCCGATGCGAAACGTGGTGTGCCGGAACAGAGGCTCCCCCCGCAGAATCCCGATCTCGGGGTCGGACGCGAGAAGCGAAAGAAAAGATGCATTCATAGTTTTTCTCCAATTCGATATAATAACCCATATTAGTATTCGTTACTCAGTATATCATAATCATCCGGAAAATGATAGAGTTTTTTGTGATTTTTTCGTTTTTTCTTGACAACGCGACAGGGACAGTTTATAATAAAACTGTAACAAATGATACAATTTTGGAGGAATCATGAAAGCGACGATCCAAGAGAGAATCCGGAAAACCTCCTTATTTTCCCGTGCGAGCGAGGATACGGTCGGAGAAATCGCTCGGTGCCGACGTACCTTTTATGCCAAAGGGGATGTGATTTCCTCGCCGGCAGAGTTCTTTTCGGGAATGGGGTTGATCTTTTCCGGTCGGGTGGCCGTCTACGGAAAGGGACAGGAGGGCGACGTACTTCTGAACACGCTGGAAGCGGGCGACCTGTTCGGCGCGGTCTCGCTGTTCGGGGAGAAACCGGAATCTGTCAGCACCATTGTGGCCGGGCGGGACAGTGAAATCCTGCTGATTCCGAAACCGCTTGCGGAAGACATTGTGCGGCATGATGGGGAAGTGGCAATGGCGTATATCGCCTTTCTGACCGATCGGATCCGCTTTCTGAATGAGAAGATCACCGGGTTTTCGGCTCCCACGGCCGAGTGCGCCGTCTGCCATGCTCTGTGCGAAAAAACGGAATGCCTCGGTTTCTCGTTTTCTCTCAACGTTACGCACCTTGCGCAGTCGCTTGCCATCGGACGGATGTCGGTGTACCGCGTGATCCGGGCACTTTCGGAAGAAAATATCGTGCGATACGAAAGAGGAAGAATGACTGTCATAAACCCGGAAAAACTAAAAGAAAAGGAGAACAAATCATGAAAAAAATACTGTCAATTTGTCTTGTATTTGCCTTTCTTTTCAGTCTCTGTTCCTGTGTGAAGAAACCGGATCCCGCCGATCGCTATACCGTTCGTGTCGTCGCGCTGAAAGGGCCGACGGGCATGGGATTGGCTACCCTAATGAGCGAGGATGAACAGGAAAAGACAAAAAACGATTACAGTTTTTTGCTCTGTTCGGAACCGACCGAGGTCGCCGCACAGGTACTGCGCGGAGACTTTGACGTGGCCGCCGTTCCGGTCAATCTGGCCGCTTCTCTCTTTAACAAAGGTGCTGATATTTCACTGCTCGCCGTCAATACCCTCGGCGTACTTTATCTGCTGGAAAACGGGACGGAGATACAGAATATCGGCGATCTGCGCGGAAAAACGGTGTATGCGACCAATCCGGGTGCGACCCCGGAATATATCCTCAATTTTGTGTTGGAGAAGAACGGCCTGACGCCGGGCGCAGACGTGACGGTCGAATTTATGGCGGACGCGTCGGAACTGGCGATACGGCTGGCCGCCGGCAACGCTAACGTCGGCATGCTTCCCGAGCCGAGCGTTTCCGCCGCTCTGCAAAGCGGGAGCGGAACGCTTCGCGTGGCGCTCGATATGACGGAGGAGTGGAATAAGGTCTGCGAAACGGAACTCGCGCAGGGCTGTCTCGTCGTGTCGAATTCGTTTCGGACAGAGCATCCAGAGGCATTCCGGACTTTGTCCGAAGAGATGAAAGCATCGGTCGACGCTGTGAACCGTGACGTGTCGGCGGCGTCGGAACTGATCGCGAAATACGGTATCGTACCGAACGCGAAAATTGCAGAAAAAGCACTTCCGAACTGCCATATTTGCTTTTTTGTCGGGGAGCGGGCGGCGGAGATCATGAAGAATATGCTAATGGTGCTATGGGAGGCGAATCCCGCTTCTGTGGGCGGAAAACTCCCGAATGACAGTTTCTACGGATAGGAGAATGACGGTGAAGAAAAGACATTTCGAAAAATCGCTATTGAGAGGCCTTTTGTGCGGTCTTTTTTGGCTCGGACTATGGGTGGCGGCGGCGGCGCTGATCGGGCGCGACGTGGTCTTGCCCATGCCGCATAAGGTTCTTTTCCGGCTCGCGGAACTGGCACGGACGGCGGATTTTTGGATGGCCTGCCTACGCTCTCTCGGCGGTGTTTTTCTCGGCTTTGCGATCGGCGTGACGGCCGGAACGCTTGCCGCGGTCGCGTCACACCGGTTTTCGGCCGTGTCGGCCTTACTGACACCGGCTCTTGCGACTGTCAAAGCGACGCCGGTCGCCTCGTTTATCATTCTGCTTCTGTTCCTCGTCGACCGGAACGCCGTTCCACCCGTGGCGGCCTCTCTGATGGTGATCCCGGTCGTCTTTTCTCACGTGAAAAATGCGCTCTCTTCCTTGCCGAAAGACCTCGGCGAGGTCTGTGAAGTCTATCACTTTTCACGGAAGAAAAAACTACGCTATTTTTATTTTCCTCACGTCATGCCGCACGTCCGGGCGGCCTGCCGTTCGGCCATCGGCCTCTCGTGGAAAGCGGGCATCGCCGCCGAGGTCATCTGTACGCCGCGCGGGACGATCGGAACCAATCTGTATTATGCCAAGAACTATTTGGCAACAGAGGATATGCTCGCTTGGACGGTCACGGTCGTTTTGCTCAGCTTTGTGATCGAAAAAGCGGTGATCCGATTGCTTTTTCTGCACCGGGGAGAGGAGGAAAGCGCATGATCGAACTGCGACATATCCGTAAAGAATACGGGGGGAAGGCCGTTCTTTCCGATCTTTCTCTGACGATCGGAGACGGAGAAAAAGTGGCCGTCATGGGACGTTCCGGCACCGGCAAAACCACCTTGCTCCGCCTCATCGCCGGTCTGGAAAAACCGGACGGCGGGAGCATCGTCCGCACCCCGGAAGACCTTGTGTTTTCCACGGTTTTTGCCGACCCGCGCCTGTTTCCGACGTCGGACGTTCTTGAAAACGTCGTCTGTGTGACCGAGGGAAAGGAAGCTGACGTCGCGGCTTGCCGCGAACTGCTTCGCGGACTGGGACTTGCGGAAGCACAGCATCTGCCCGTGCGCGCGCTTTCGACCGGAATGGCACAACGGGTCTCGCTCGCCAGAGCCCTCGCCTACGACGCGCCGTTTTTCTTGTTGGATGAGCCGTTTCGCGGACTGGACAAGGCGGGAAAAGCGGCGGCAACGGCATTTTTGAAAGAGAGACTGCGTGATAAAAGCGCTTTTCTGATCACGCATGACAGAGAAGAAACAGACGCGCTTGCAGACCGTTGCTTCGTTCTGGAAAACGGGATGCTCACCCCCATGGAATCATAAAAGAGAATCAGGCGGCAACAGAGGCGGATTCACGTTTTTTTAGTGAACTTGCACAATCTGTTTGCCGCCTTTTTACGTTATCATAGAAAAATCCCGAAAGTGGTTTTTTGGCTTGAAAAAATGAGGTTTCTCACTTATAATATAGTTGTTATTTAATCCATTTCTTGGAAAGAGGTGCCTTCGATTTTGCAGAATCATAACGATATGGCCCCCTATCTTTTCCGCCAGGGAGCCAATACCCATTCTTATGATTATCTCGGCGCCCATACCGTGCGGGAGGCTGACGGGTATCACACCGTCTTCCGCGTCTGGGCTCCGAACGCCGTGTCGGTCTGTCTCGTCGGTGATTTCAACGGATGGCGGGACGGGGAAGCCCCGATGACGTTTGATGAGCCGAGTGGGATTTGGGCTTATACGCTGGTGACAGACTATGATCCGGCCGGCAACAAGTATAAGTACCGGGTTACAGGGCGGGACAAGCGCACCCGGATGAAAGCCGACCCGTATGCGTTTTACGGTGAGACGCTGGCCGCTTCCGCTTCGATCCTGTATGACATCGGCGGTTACGTCTGGCAGGACGCGGATTTTGAAGAAAAGAAGCGAAAGCAGACGGAAGAATCGCGCAAAAAGGGGCATTTTTATGCCGCGCCGATGAACATCTATGAGATGCACGCCGCCTCATGGAAGACGCG
>JAGHUY010000254.1 GCA_018064545.1 Candidatus Apopatosoma intestinale
GGGAGAGGGCCGTCTCCACGGTCGCGAGATATTCCTGGTCGCGCCGGCCTTTTTAGATCTGCTCCGTCAGCACCGCGCGCGCCGTCTTCAATTTATTATACTTCTTGTAATAACGAGCCGCATTCTGTCCGGCCGTCAGCGTCGCCTCCAGAGGCACGCGCACCGTGGGAAGCTCTTCGCGGTAATAGTCCGGCACGACGGCAAGGGGGGCTTTTCCTTTGTTGAGATAGAGAGAGGAGGTCAGTAAATCCCCCCAAACGCGATATTGCTCCATCGATTCTGTCTCAGCCAGTTCTTTCTGTTGCGCTTCCAGTTTCCGGGAAAGACTCTTCTGCGCGTTTTTCAGCGCCGTGCCGATGTCATGACTCCGTGCCCGGATGGATGCGGCCTGCTCTTTTTCGCCGTAATAGGCGTCAAGGAGAGCAGACAGCGTGGGAAACGCCTGTTTTTTCGCCGTGTTTCCGTACTGCGTGATGTCGGTAAAGGAAAAATCGAACGGCTCGCCGCTATCCCGCAGGACGAGCGTCGGCCGGATGTCGCCGCGCCGGTGAGCGTCGAGAACGTCGCGGAAAGCGGCAAATACCGCTTCCCCGTCGGCCTGTGTGCAAGGCACGTCGAGTGCCCCCGCGCGGCAGGCGATCTCCCGCGTCACGATCGGCGAAAAGCCGATGTAGGAACTAAGCAGAAAACTCTCGCACGGCTTGTCCCCGGCATCGTGCAGGCGGGCAAGGAAATGCTCCCGCGTCTCGGTGAGCGGGTCGGCTTTTTGTTGCTTCGGCGGCAGGGTGTAGCGCGAACCGGGGATCAGTAACCGCCCGGTCTCGGTCATGTCCACCGGACGGAGCAGTCCCAGGATTCTCGTCTCCCCCTCTTTTTCCCCGGTAAACAGGACGTTACTGCAACCACCCATGATCTCCATGACAAGGGAGCGGCGGCACGCAAATCCCATCTCGTCGTAGGCGTCGAACGCGACGTCGATCACGCGCTCCGTCCCGAACGTCGAGACCGAGCGGACGAGCGCCCCCGACAGATGGTGGCGCAGTTGCAGACAGAACGACGGCGGCACTTTCGGGTTTTCCGGATTCCGCTCCGTCAGCGACAGCCGCGCCGATGAGGGAGAGGCGGAAAACAGCAGTTTTTTCGTCTCGCCGCCGACCCGCATGGACAGGATCACACTGTCCCTCGTCGGCATGAAGATGCGCTCCACCTTCGCCCCTGCGAGTGCCGTATTCAGTTCTCTTGCCATGGCCATGGCGCAAAATGCATCGAATGACATAGGTTTCACCAGTTTTCAGTTTACAGTTTTCAGATTAAGGAGCCGCGGGGCGGCATCTAATAGCCTTCCCCTTGGGGAAGGTGGCGCGGCTTGCCGTGACGGATGAGGTGGCAGAAGTTTTCAGTTTTCAGTTTTCAGTTTTCAGGTCAAGGTGCCGCGAGCGGCATCTAATAGCCTTCCCCTTGGGGAAGGTGGCACGGCTTGCCGTGACGGATGAGGTCGCCTTCCCC
>JAGHUY010000299.1 GCA_018064545.1 Candidatus Apopatosoma intestinale
AGTGGCAAAAGACAACCGCATCCGGAGCCGCTTTCGTCGCAACGGCGGCGGTTCCCGAAGCCGTCCGAAACGGCGTTGTCGGAAAGATAGGTTTCGTCCGGCCGTCCGAACGCCGACGGAGAGACGTCAGACGCCTCCCGGTTCATACGGCTTTGATAATCGGTTTCTCTTGCGGATGAAGAATTGACGTGATACAAGGTGAAGTCTCCTTTTTTCAAAAAGTCAGCCCGAGGGGCTTCTTCTGTTATTCTATGCGGCTGTCGAAAAAAGGAGAAAGAAAGTTTTCAGTTTACAGTTTTCAGTTTTCAGAAGGGAAAACGGGCTGGCGGGAGCAAGAGTCCCCGCCCTACGGGCACGGTTTATATTTCACCGAAGCCGGAGGCTTCGATTTCACCGCGAGCATAGTGAGCGATTTCACCCGAGCAAGGCGAGGATTTCACTGTGAGCGAAGCAAACCGGAAGCCCCCTCGGTCGAGATAAAAATGCGCAGACTTGGCGTTCTTCGCCCCGAAGCTGTACGAGGGTACTGCGAGAGGGCGAAAACGTCAAGAGAAAAACGGATTAAACAAAACGAACCCCGTAGGGGTTCCTACCTATGAAAAAGGGGATTGCTTTTGCAATCCCCAATCTTCTTTTCCGTTTTTCGGTCTGCACTTTTTTAGCCGACCGAATGGGCTTTTTCGGTCTGCACTCTTTTTGCCGACCGACTAGTTCAGCTCGGCGAAGTACTTAATGGTGCGAACCATCTGGCTGGTATAGCTGTTCTCGTTGTCGTACCAGGAAACGACCTGTACCTGATAGGTATCGTCGTCGATCTTAGCGACCATGGTCTGGGTAGCATCGAACAGAGAACCGTAACGCATACCGATGACATCAGAGGAAACGATTTCGTCGGTGTTGTAACCGAAACTCTCGTTGGAGGCGGCCTTCATGGCTTCGTTGATGCCTTCCTTGGTGATGTCCTTACCCTTGACAACGGCAACCAGGATGGTGGTAGAACCGGTAGCGGTAGGAACGCGCTGAGCGGAGCCGATGAGTTTGCCGTTCAGTTCCGGAATGACAAGGCCGATGGCCTTGGCGGCACCGGTGGAGTTCGGAACGATGTTCTGAGCGCCGGCACGGGAACGACGGAGGTCACCCTTGCGCTGCGGGCCGTCCAGGATCATCTGGTCACCGGTGTAAGCGTGTACGGTGGTCATGATACCGCTCTGGATGGGAGCGTAATCGTTCAGAGCCTTTGCCATGGGAGCCAGGCAGTTGGTGGTGCAGGAAGCGGCAGAAATGATCTGATCTTCCTTGGTCAGCGTATTGTTGTTGACGTTATAAACGATGGTTTTCAGATCGTTTCCTGCAGGAGCGGAAATAACGACCTTCTTGGCACCTGCGGCGATGTGAGCCATGGATTTCTCCTTGGACGTATAGAAACCGGTGCATTCCAGAACGACGTCAACGTCGAGTTTGCCCCAAGGGCACTCAGCGGCGTCTTTGCAAGCGTAGATTTTGATTTCCTTTCCATCGACGATGATGGAATCTTCGGTAGCGTCTACCGTGTGTCTGCCCTCACCGATGTGGCCGAGGAAAGAACCCTGAGCGGTATCGTATTTGAGAAGGTGAGCGAGCATTTTCGGGCTGGTCAGATCGTTGATGGCGACCACTTCATAACCCTTTGCATCGAACATTTGTCTGAACGCGAGACGGCCGATGCGACCGAAACCGTTGATAGCAACTTTAACTGCCATTGGTAAAACCCTCCATGAATTTTTTATCGGGGAATTTCATTCCCATACGCAATTTATTGTAACCCTTTTTCCAAAAATATACAAGACCTTTTTGAAAAAAACTGAATAAAAAAACGGATTTTTTTCTACTTTTCGGTGAGGAATTGACTTTGTCCGGGCAATATGGTAAACTCATCACAAAGAAAAACGGAGGAAACAAGCATGAACAAAATAGCACCTTCGAAAAAACAAATGCAATTTCTCGACTGGGAATTCGGCGCCTTTTTCCATTTCGGCATCCGTACTTTCTATCCCGGACACCGGGACTGGGACGGCATCGAGATGCCGGCGGAAGCGTTCTGTCCCGATGAGTTTGACTGCCGCCAGTGGGTGAAAACGGTGAAAGAGGTCGGAGCGAAATACGCGGTGATGACGACCAAGCACCACGACGGATTTGCGCTGTGGCCGTCTGCCTATACGGCGTATTCCGTGGCCGCGTCTCCGTGGCGGGGCGGCAAAGGCGACGTGGTAAAGGAGTTTACCGAGGCTTGCCGCGCGGAAAACATCGCTTGCGGCCTGTATTATTCGCCCGCGCAGTGGGGGGCGACGGCCGTCCGGTTTGAAAATGAGACCGAATACGATGATTATTTTATTCATCAGATTTCCGAACTGCTCACAAATTACGGAAAAATCGACTATCTCTGGTTTGACGGTTGCGGATCGGGCGATCACGAATACGATCAGAAACGCATCATAGGCGTCATCCGCACCCTGCAACCGGACATCACCATCTTCGGAATGTGGGACCCCGATACCATGTGGGTCGGCAACGAGGACGGCTATGCGCCGATCGCCAACACGGGGCTCATTCATACCAAAGTTTTGGGAGAAGAGAAAGACGGGTATTTCCCCTATGAGTGCGACTGCCGTCTGCGCGGGCATTGGTTCTGCGACAGAGATGTGGATACGCTCAAAAGCGTGGAAGAACTCGTGGGTATGTATGAGTATTCCGTCGGCAGAGGCGCCAATCTGCTTCTCAACATCGGGCCGGACGAGCGCGGACTGCTTCCGGAACCGGATATTGCCCGCCTCCGCGAATGGCGCGCCGAACTCGACCGCCGCTACGGGTCGCCGCTTCCGTTCGGGGAGATGAAGCGAGAGGATAATCGGTACAGCATCTCTTATACAGACGAGCAACTGGACGAGATTTGGGGTGATACCGACCGAATCCCGCTTGCCTCGTCCGTCATTCTCCGGGAGGATATTTCAGAGGGCGTGGCTGTCCGTCGGTTCCGCCTGTACGCCCACATCCCGTCCCGCCATCCGATCTCCGACCGGATGATCTGCGTCTGGCAGGGGGAGACGATCGGTCACAAGTGTATCATCCGTTTTCCCGCCATGCGCACACCGAAACTCACGCTGGAAATTTTGGAAAGCGACGGAGATTATCAGATTGATGAGTTTAAGGCATATTCATAGAAAGAACGGCTTCCCCCGCGCGGGAAGCCGTTCTTTCTATTCTTTTTCCAAAAGAGAAGTGCGAAGCAGAACACCGTAGAGGATGGAGATGAAGATCGCCTGTATGGCACAGACCGCCAGTTCCTCACAGACACGCGGGACCCACAGGATGAGCAGGGAGCGGGACGCGTAGGAGGAGACGAAAAGTTTCAGAATATAGGTGTTGACCGACGTCTCGATCAGCCCCGGTATCAGAATCGTCGCCAGGATTTTCCAGTAGGGGGACGCGGTCTCGTTTTTCTTCTCTTTGAAATGGCGGAGAAGAACGGATACGCCGATCAAAGCAAGGCCGATCAGAGAAAACAATTCCAACCCGGCTGTGACAAGATTCAAATTTTGAGCAAGATTTTTCCGATAGTTGTCGGGATTCTTTTCGGAATTTTTGCTGTATTGCGAAAGTGACACGGCCGCGCGGGAGAGAACGGAAAGTTCGCCGGACTCCGCTTTTGCGGTCAGTTCGTCTTTCGTAGGCAGGTCTTCCTGCACGGCGAAGATGCCGTCTGTGATGCCGTCCCGGTTGAGGGCGACGGTAAACGACGCGCCGAGACCGCCGATAAGGATCAGAACGGTGAGCAAAACGGCGATCATTCGTTTTCCCGACGAGCGGACGATGACCCGCCATAGCAGTCCTTTGAGAAACCCGCCGGCAAATGCGGTCAGCGTCAGCCACGGGATATACGCCCCGGTCGGCGCGATCATGGCACCGAGAAAATCGCACATGGCACTGGCGATCCCGCCGTAGAGCGGGCCGAACAGGATGGCGGGGAAGAATGTGAAAATGCCGCCGAAACTCACCTGAATGCCGACACCGGGAATCGTCAGCGCGATTTTCGTAAAGCATTTGATGACCACGGCAAGGGCGATCAGTACCGCCGTCACGGTGATGCGCCGCAAAAGAAGTCTGCTTTTTTGACGTTTTGACATAAAAATCCTCCTTTGTACAGAATGCCCCGAGGGGGTGCCGACAAAAGAGGACAAGTATCCCATATTGTCAACAGCGGGATGCGAAAGCGGCACAGCAACGCGGCTCGACGGGCGCGTATTCGTTCGGCATTCAACTCCCCGTAATGCCGACACTGCTCTCCCTTAGCCTAACAGGAATAATCCGAACCCGCCCGAAAAGGCACCTTTGCGGAATCTTTCCGTTTTTCGCTCTGGACGGGCGCCAGCCCGCCTGCGATCTCAAACTCGAAAATCTTCTCGCAAATCCACTCTTTTCGGGTCGCAGAGTTTCCGGGGAGCGGATTATTCGGTAGGCGAGGCAAAAACGCAGTGAATACTTTGTGTATTCACGAGTGTTGTAACACAGCATAACGGAGAATCCGCCCCCGGTAACCGAGTTTGGATTACTCCTGTTAGGCTATGAGAATGGGCTCGTCGCTTTCTACTCTGTTTTGTGGTTTCATTGTATCATATCTTTTTCGGAAAGGCAAGAGGGTAAATGAAAAAAGAGCACCACCGTCTGGAAAAACGACGGTGGCGCTATTTCGTTAAAAAAGTCCTTGGATTTTTCCGTTTTCATCCACGGTAATGGCTTCTGCCGCCGGTACTTTCGGAAGTCCGGGCATCGTCATGATGTCACCGGTCAGCACGACGACAAAACCCGCTCCGGCGGAGACGCGGACGTTTCGCACCGTCACTGAAAAGCCGCTCGGTGCGCCGAGTTTTTTCGGATCATCGGAAAAACTGTACTGCGTTTTGGCGATGCAGACGGGGAAATCCCCGAAACCGAGTTCTTCCAGCGAGGCAATCTCTTTTTCCGCTTGCGCGGTGAACTGAACACGGTCGCCGCCGTAAACGCGGGTGACGACGCTTTCAATCTTTTTCGTAAGAGAAGCGGAGGCCTCATAGCAGAAGGAAAAATCGTTCTTTTCTTCGCAAAGCCGGACGACCTCTTCCGCCAGCTCCGTCCCGCCCTTGCCGCCGTCCGCCCATACGGTGGAGAGTACGGCGTTTACGCCGAGTTCTTTGCAGTGGCGCATCACCAGCCCGATTTCGGCATCCGTATCGGTGGGAAAACGATTCAGCGCGACAACGCCCGGCAGATGATAGACGTCCTTGATGTTGGCGATGTGGCGAAGCAGATTGGGAAGTCCTTTTTCCAATGCTTCAAGATTTTCTTCTTTCAGTTCGGTTTTGGCAAGCCCGCCGTGCATTTTGAGCGCCCGCACGGTCGCGACGATGACGACAGCATCGGGGCGGAGCCCGGCTTCCCGGCATTTGATGTCCAGAAACTTTTCGGCACCGAGATCGGCACCGAAGCCCGCTTCCGTGACGGTGTAATCAGCGAGGCGCATGGCCATTTTCGTCGCCACTACGGAATTGCACCCGTGTGCGATGTTGGCAAACGGTCCTCCGTGGACGAGCGCGGGCGTGCCTTCGAGTGTCTGCACCAAATTGGGACGGAACGCATCGGCAAGCAGTGCCGTCATGGCTCCGGCGGCGTGCAGATCATCTGCCGTTACGGGCTTTCCGTCGTAGGTATAGGCGACGATGATACGGGAAAGGCGCGCTTTCAAATCGGAAAGAGAGTCGGCGAGGCAGAACACAGCCATCACCTCGGAGGCGACAGTAATATCAAATCCGTCCTCCCGCGGGACGCCGTTCGTCCGTCCACCCAGTCCGTCGGTAACAAAGCGGAGCTGTCGGTCGTTCATATCGACGCACCGTTTCCATGTGATACGGCGCGGGTCAATGTTCAGAGGATTTCCCTGATAAATGGAATTGTCGAGCATGGCGGCGAGCAGATTATTTGACGCGCCGATGGCGTGTAGATCGCCGGTAAAATGGAGATTGATCTCCTCCATGGGCGCCACTTGCGCGTGACCGCCGCCGGTGGCACCGCCCTTGATGCCGAAAACGGGGCCGAGGGACGGTTCCCGCATGGCCACGATCGCATTCCGACCGATTCGCCGCATCGCGTCAGCCAGTCCGATGGTCGTCGTCGTTTTGCCCTCTCCGGCCGGGGTCGGCGTCATGGCTGTTACCAAAATCAACTTGCCTGGTGCTTTTCCGGGGACGGAAAGGTCCACTTTGGCCTTATACTTTCCATACGGCTCGAAGGATTCTTCTCTGATTCCGGCGCGTTCGGCGATCTGCGCGATTGGAAGAAGCGGGACCGAGCGGGCAATGTCCAGATCACTTTGATACACGATGGTTTCCTCCGTTCTTTTTTCTTCATTCTATCCGTTTTTTTCTTCCGTGTCAAGAAAAATGCGGGATTTGCGCCGTTTTCGTTCGGCATGAGGGCTTTTCGACCTTTTTTGCCTCTTTTTCTTGATTTTATTCTATCATAATGTTATACTGTGAATATAGAAAGGGGAGGTGTTCGCATGCACGCGTTCGGCTTGATCGGCAAGAAACTGGGGCACAGTTTTTCCGCGCAGATTCACGCGCTGCTCGATACCTATCCTTACTCTCTGATCGAATTGGAAGCGGAAGAGAGCATTTCCGCTTTTCTGCGTGATACGACGCTTGACGGCTTCAACGTGACCGTCCCCTACAAAAAAGCGATTTTGCCGTTTTGCTCGGCTCTTTCCGACACGGCGGCGCGAGTGGGAGCCGTCAATACCGTTCTGCGGACGAAAGACGGTTTTTTCGGTGACAATACCGACGTGTTCGGTTTTTCTTTTCTTTTGGAAAAAAGCGGATGCAACGTGTCACGCGAAAAGTTCCTTGTCATCGGATCGGGCGGGGTCTCCGCGGCCGTGCGGTGTGTTTTGGAAACCGCGGGCGCATCCTTTGCGGTGTTATCCCATGCGGAAAACAACCCTGACGGTATCAAGCACTATCGGGATGCCACCGCGCTGATTCAGGCGACCCCGGTCGGAATGTATCCGGATACCGGCGTCTCCCCCGTCTCGCTTTCGGATTTCCCTCATTGCCGCGCCGTCATCGATCTGATCGCCAATCCCGCGAAAACGGCGCTCATGCTG
>JAGHUY010000270.1 GCA_018064545.1 Candidatus Apopatosoma intestinale
AAAAAGTGAGTGGGGAAAATGGACAAGGAAAAAGTTATCATTCGGTTGACAAACGTTTCCAAAAGCTTCGACGACGAACAGGTCTTAAAAAATATTGACCTTGAAATCCACGACAAGGAATTTATCACGTTCCTTGGGCCCTCCGGCTGCGGAAAAACGACCACGCTTCGGATCATCGGCGGTTTTGAGACGCAGGATGAGGGCGAG
Organism: Candidatus Apopatosoma intestinale; assembly: GCA_018064545.1. Classification (GTDB taxonomy): domain Bacteria; phylum Bacillota; class Clostridia; order Oscillospirales; family CAG-272; genus Apopatosoma; species Apopatosoma intestinale. Next base: position 208 of record JAGHUY010000270.1, read on the forward strand.
GTGTATTTTGACGGAAAGCGCATTGACGACGTCCCGGCATACAAACGGCCGATCAACACCGTCTTTCAGAAATACGCGCTGTTTCCGCATCTGAACGTATTTGAAAACATTGCGTTCGGACTTCGTATTCAGAAAATCAAAGAAAAAGAGATCGTCGAACGCGTGCAGGAGATGCTGGAACTCGTCAACCTGCGCGGGTTTGAAAAACGCAAGGTGCTGACGCTGTCCGGCGGTCAGCAGCAACGGGTGGCCATCGCTCGGGCGCTGATCAACAACCCGAAAGTTCTGCTGCTCGATGAGCCGCTCGCGGCACTGGACCTGAAACTCCGCAAGGATATGCAGAACGAGTTGAAAGCCCTGCATGACCGCACGGGGGTTACCTTTATTTACGTGACGCACGATCAGGAGGAAGCGCTGTCCATGTCCGACACCATCGTGGTGATGGCGGACGGTGCCATTCAGCAGATCGGGACGCCGACCGACGTCTATAACGAGCCGGTCAACGCATTCGTCGCCGATTTCATCGGGGAATCCAACATTCTGGACGGCGTGATGACAGAGGACTACCGCGCCCGTTTTGCCGGACACACCTTTGAATGTCTGGATGCCGGTTTTGCCGCCGGCGAGGCCGTGGATATCGTGGTCCGTCCGGAGGACGTCGATATCGTTCCGGAGGAAAAGGGGATGCTTCGCGGCACCGTGACCTCCGTCACGTTCAAGGGCGTCCACTGGGAGATCATCGTGGATATTCAGGGCTTCAAATGGATGATCCAGACCACGGATTACTGTGCGCCGGATTCGAGGATCGGCCTGTATATCGAGCCGGACGCCATCCACGTGATGAAAAAATCCGAATATTCCGGCATGTTCGGGGATTATTCCTCTTATTCCGAGGAGTTTGACGAGCTCTCGTCCGTCGAGACCGAAGAAACGGAGGATGAAGAGTGAAAAACCGTTCTTTCCTTGAAAAGGCGGCGGCCGTTCCTCATGCCGTGTGGGCTGTTCTTTTCATTCTGGCTCCGCTTGTCATCGTCTGCTATTTTGCTTTTACGGATTCCTACGGGACTTTTACCTTTGACAACATTTCACTGCTCACGGGTTACACGCACATCTTCGTTCTGTCGGTCTGCTTTGCGCTGATCGCCACGGTGATCTGCCTGCTCATCGGCTATCCGCTCGCGTTTTTCCTTTCGCGGTTGTCCCCCCGGACGCAGAAGATTTTCGTGGTACTCTTGATGCTCCCGATGTGGATCAGCCTGCTGATCCGCACCTATTCTCTGATGGCCTTGCTTGACAACGGCGGACTGCTCAATTCGCTCCTTTCCGCTCTCGGGTTTGCCAAGGCAAAGATCGTCGGCACGTCCGGCGCGGTCATTCTGGGCATGGTCTACGACTTTCTGCCGTATATGGTTTTGCCGATCTACACCGGCCTTTCCAAATTGGATATTCATTACTTCGAGGCCGCGAGCGATCTCGGCTGTAACGGCGTGAAAACCCTGTTCCGCGTAGCACTCCCGCTGTCTGTTCCCGGCATCGTGTCCGGTGTGACGATGGTGTTCGTTCCCTCGATTTCGACGTTTTACATTTCGCAGAAACTCGGCGGCGGTTCGTTCGATCTGATCGGCGATACGATCGAACGCCAGTTCCAGAACGTGTCGACCTACAACATCGGCGCGGCGATTTCGCTTGTCATGATGATTCTGATTCTGATCTCCGTGGCGGTCATGAACCGCTTCTCGGACGATGAGGGAGAGGAGATCATGGTATGAAAACACTGTCCAGAATCTATATGTGGGTGGTTTTTCTGCTGCTCTACGCGCCGATCCTCGTGCTTGTTCTGTTCTCCTTTAACCGCGCGGGTTCGCTCAACCACTTTTCCACGTTTTCTCTCTATTGGTATCGGGAACTGTTCCGCGATACCGAGGCACTCGTCGCCTTGAAAAACTCGCTCTATCTGGCGGTTTCCTCTTCGGTTCTGGCGACCGTCATCGGCACGCTTGCCGCACTTGGGCTTGACCGGATGAAGAGTAAGGCCGTAAAGACGGCGATCAAAAGCGTGACCAATATCCCGATGATGAATCCGGATATTGTGACGGGCGTCTCCATGATGCTTCTGTTCGTGGCGGGAATGTCGCTGTCTTTCCTGCCGATCCGGTTCGGATTCGGCACGATGCTGGTCGCCCACACCACGTTCAACCTGCCCTACGTGATCCTCTCCGTGCTTCCGCGTTTTCAGCAGATGGATAAGCACTTAAAAGAGGCGGCGCTCGACCTCGGTTGCACCCCGACGCGGACGTTTTTCCGCGTGGAACTGCCGCTGATCCTGCCGGGCGTGGTCTCCGGCCTGATGCTCGGATTCACGCTGTCGCTTGACGATTTCGTCATCAGTCACTTCGTCAGTTCCCCCGATTTTCAGACATTGCCGCTCTACGTCTATAATCAGACGGCGCATGAGGTCAAATACAGTATGTACGCGCTCTGCGCCCTCATGGTGTTTGTGATTCTCGGCCTCCTTCTTCTCGTGAATTTTGCCGGTTCCCGCGGGCCCAAGACCAAAAAGGCTCCCCGTGCGGGAAAGGTGGGAGGTGTCGCATGAAACGGTTGATTTCTTTGCTCCTCGTCCTTTGTCTGGCGGCTCTTGCGATGCTTGCCGTCTCCTGCGGAGAGGAGAACGGTGACGCCTCGGAAACGACGCTTTACGTCTACAACTGGGGCGAATACATTTCCGATGGCAGTGAAGATTCCCTCGACGTCAACGAGGCGTTTGAAGAATATTGCCGCGAAGAACTCGGTCTGAACGTGAAAGTGAATTACTCCACGTATTCCAGTAATGAAGACCTTTACGCCAAACTGTCGAGCGGTGCCGTCTCCTACGACGTCGTCATTCCGTCCGACTATATGGTGGCGCGGCTCGCCGCCGAGGGTCTGCTCCGGGAGATGAATCCGGCAGAGACCATAGAGAATTATGCGTATATTTCCGATGACTTCAAAGACCTCTATTACGATCCGGACAACGTGTGGTCGGTTCCGTACACCTACGGGACGGTCGGCGTGATCTACAACACGGAGATCGTAGACGAGGACGATGAGGACATCGGCAGTTGGTCGCTCATGTGGGATGAGGACTACGCCGGCAACATTTTGCAGTTCAACAATCCCCGTGACGGGTTCGGCACGGCTCAGTACTATCTGGGATACAGCGTCAACTCCGAGAATCCCGCCGAATGGCAGGAGGCACTCGATCTGCTGAAAGCGCAGAAATCCGTCGTTCAGGGCTACGTCATGGATGAGATTTTCAATAAAATGAAAGGCGGCAGTGCCGCCATCTCCTCCTACTATGCCGGCGACTTTCTGACCATGTACGCGGACAACGACCGTTTGGCGTTCTATCATCCCGAAGAGGGAACGAATGTGTTTGTGGACGCCATGTGCATCCCGTCGAGCGCGGAACACTACGATCTGGCGCTTAAATACATCAACTTTATGCTCTCCGAGGAGATCGCAATCGCCAACGCGGAGTATATCTGCTACGCTTCTCCGAACCGGCTGGTCTATGAAAGCGAAGACTACGCCGAATACATGACGGAAGAAATGCACCCGGACGCGATGGAGATTCTCTATCACTTCGATATGTCCAAAACGGAGTTCTATCACGATCTTCCCGATGATACGAGAATGCTGATGAACTCGCTGTGGGAGGAACTGAAAATCGAGAGTACCATCGGCGTGGCGATCTACGTCATCTGCGGCCTGATTCTGGGCGTCGGCGTTGTTCTGATCGTCTCGCGTATCATCGTTAAAAAGAGAAGACAGTATTATTTCAACAAATATTCCAAGTAAGAAAAACGGAGCGCCGGGCGCTCCGTTTTTTTTGGCGAAAAAGGGTTTTCTTTCTTGCTTTTCGGGGGAAACTATGCTATACTGTTCGCGAACTTTTTTGAGCACGGAGGCGCGGGATGGTCAGAAAAGATTACACGTATGCCAATTCTGCCGACACCATTCGCCGGATGATCGACGAAAACGAGGAGAGCCGTAAGACGTGGGAGGAGACGAAAGCCATTGCCCGGACGGCACTTTCGCGTTTTCACGACGATATTACGAAAGAATCCGGCTGGGGGCACAGCTTTGTGTGTCCGGCCTGTACGGAACGGCTGACTTTCGTGATGAAAGACCGCTGTGAGCCGCCGAAGGAGTATCCCTGTCCGCATTGCGGCAAGATCGCGACCGGCCGGGAGATCGAAAACGCGTGGGTCGCCGCCTACCGGAATACGCTTTCCCATTATGCGAGCAGGTGTGTCCCCGGGATTCTTTTGGGCGATGAGGAGTGCCGTACCTCTTATTTGCGGTATATGAATTACTACGCAGACCATTACGAGGATTTTGCGCCGCACGGTCGTTGGGTGGGCAAGGGCAAGGTGTTTGCCCAGTCGCTGGATGAGGCCATCTGGGCACTTCTCATGGCACGTGAGCTTTACGCCTGCCGGAATGCTATTCCGGCGGAAACGCGCGCCGACTGGTACCGTCGGTGGTTCCGCCCGATGGCGGAGTTTCTCTATCCGCAGGCGAATCGGATCCACAACATTTCTCTCTGGGTTCTGAGCGCCGTGGGGGCGATCGCGATCTGCTTTGATGACAGTGAACTGCTCGACCGCGCTCTGAACGGGGAATACGGCATTCGCAGACAGATTGCCGAGGGTTTTACCGAAGACGGGCTGTGGCGGGAATGCTCCGTTCATTATCATTACTATGCTTTGCACGCACTGACTTATTTTCTCGGCATCTATGCCGCGGTCTGTCCGGATGATCCTCTCTTTGACCTTCTCGGGAAATTCTACACGGTTCCGCTTCTGTTTTCTCACGACGGTGTGCAATTACAGGCGATCAACGACGGTTGGTATCCTCTTACCACCGATGAAAAGTTTTGGCAGATCTCTTACGCTGCCCGGATTGTTTCGGAGCCG
>JAGHUY010000262.1 GCA_018064545.1 Candidatus Apopatosoma intestinale
CAGACGCGCTGGCACTTGCCGTCTGTCACGCCCATTGCGGCGGCTCACGGATTCAAGACTTTTACAATCAGAAGAAAAAACGGCTCACCTAAAAAGGAGAAAATATCATGTTTGCGTACATCAAAGGCGAACTCATTTCCACGGAACCCTATGCCGCCGTGGTGGAATGCGGCGGGATCGGCTACCGCCTGACCGTTTCGGGCAACACCATTGCCGCGCTTTCCGCCGGAAACGGGGAAGTGCAACTGTATACGTATCTCTCGGTGCGCGAGGATGCTCTGGAACTGATCGGTTTTGCGACCCCGGAGGAACTGGACGCGTTCAAACTACTGATCGGCGTTTCCGGCATCGGGCCGAAAGCGGCCATCTCCGTTCTTTCGCAACTGACGGTACCGCAACTGATCGCCGCCGTTTCGGCGGGGGATACCAAGCGGATCGCCGGGGCACCGAACATCGGCCCCAAGACGGCCGCGCGGATCATCCTTGAACTGAAAGATAAATTCAAAGGGATTTCATATGCCGAAGAAGCCGGAGAAGAAACGGTGACGGCGATTCCCGAAAATGCCGGAAACCGTGCCGAAGCCGAGCGGGCTCTGATGGGGCTCGGTTATTCGCAGAGAGAGGCGGAAGCGGCTCTTCGCGGCATGGATACCACGCTCCCGCTCGAAAAGGTGATGACGCTTGTCCTGCGGAAAATGGGCAGTAATCTGTAAGGAGGGATCAAAGCTTGATCAACAAATTCGACTTTAAAACCGCCGACGCGGAAGACGAATACGGCGAACGGCTTTCCGCTCCTTTATATAACAGTATGGAGGACGGGGAGATCGAAAGCGGTCTGCGTCCCAAGACGTTTGAAGATTACGTCGGGCAGGAAAAAGCCAAGCAGAATCTGAAAATATCCATTGAGGCCGCCAAAAAGCGCGGCGACGTGCTCGACCACGTTCTGCTGTACGGCCCGCCGGGACTGGGTAAAACGACGCTCGCCGGGATCATCGCTTCGGAACTCGGCGTGAATATCAAAATCACGTCCGGTCCCGCGATTGAAAAACAGGGCGATTTAGCGGCTCTCCTCACCAATCTCGGTGAGCACGACGTTCTTTTTATTGACGAAATCCACCGTCTCTCCCGCAACGTGGAAGAGATTTTGTATCCCGCCATGGAGGATTACGCGCTGGACCTCATCATCGGAAAAGGGCCGGCGGCGCGGAGTCTGCGACTGCCGCTCCCGAAATTCACGCTGATCGGCGCAACGACGAGAGCCGGACAACTGACCACACCGCTTCGCGACCGTTTCGGCGTTCTGCTCCGGCTGGAACTCTATACGCCGGAAGAACTGGCCACCATCGTCTCCCGCAGTGCCGGGATTCTGAATATCCGCATTTCGCCCGACGGTGCCTATGAGATCGCCCGACGCTCCCGCGGAACGCCGCGAATCGCCAACCGTCTGTTAAAACGGGTCCGCGATTATGCGGAGGTCAAGGGAGACGGGGAGATCACCCGTGAGATTGCCGACGAGGCGCTCCGGATGCTCGAAATCGACGGACTGGGACTTGACAACACAGATCGCAGAATGCTGGAAACCATCATCCGCTATTATGACGGCGGCCCTGTGGGACTGGAAACGCTGGCCGCCACGGTCGGCGAGGAAGCTGTCACGCTGGAAGACGTTTACGAGCCGTATCTGATTCAGATCGGTTTTATCAACCGCACCCCCCGCGGCCGTTGCGTCACACGACTTGCCTATGAGCACCTCGGCATTCCGTTCCGCGCGAGAGAAGAAGCGCCGACGGGCGATCAGACAAAAATGGAATTTGACGAAAAACAGGAATCATAACAATGTGGAAAGCAGATCACTGGAAAGAATATGAACTCATCGACACCTCGGACGGACTCCGGCTGGAACGCTGGGGCGGTTATATCCTGTCCCGACCCGATCCGCAGGTGATCTGGCACGGCGTGAAAAAATCGCCGCTCTGGAAGAAAGCCGACGCCGTATACGAACGCGTGGGCGGCGGTGGAAACTGGACGAA
>JAGHUY010000295.1 GCA_018064545.1 Candidatus Apopatosoma intestinale
CGGCTCTTTTCCGCGCAGTTTCAGTGCGGCGTTCATACCGGCGATCAGCCCCTGCGCGGCGGCCTCTTCATAACCGGACGTCCCGTTGAACTGACCGGCGCCGTACAGGCCGGGAATATCCTTAAATTCCAAAGTTGCAAATAACTGCGTTGAGTCGATGCAGTCGTATTCGATCGCATAGGCGTTCCGCATCGTCACCGCGTTCAAACCCGACCAGACTGTGAAGCATTTCCAGTTGGACGTCGGCCGGCATGGAAGAAGAAAAGCCCTGCAAATACATCTCACCCGACCCATCGCCCATCGGCTCCACAAAGAGTTGATGGCGCGTTTTATCGGGAAACCGGACGACTTTATCCTCAATACTGGGGCAATACCGCGGTCCGACCCCCTTGATCTCGCCCGAATACAGGGGAGAACGGGAGATATTGGCGCGGATGATCTCATGTGTTTTTTCATTGGTATAGGCCACGTAACACGGCAGTTTCGGACGGGCGTCCAGTTCTTTTTGGTCGGTCATGACGCTGTACGGCGTCGAAACCCTTTCGCCGTCCTGCCGTTCCAGCACGGAAAAATCAATGCTGCGGGCATCGATGCGCGGCGGTGTCCCCGTTTTGAACCGGAGCATTTTGATGCCCATTTTCAGGAAAGAATCCGTCAGGCCTATCGCGGCGTGCATCCCGTCCGGCCCGGAACGGCAGGTATACTCCCCCACGATGATGCGGGAATCCAGATACGTTCCGGTCGAGACCACGACGGCATCCGCGTGATAACAGGCTCCGAGCATGGTCACCAATGTGAAACCTTTGGTTTCTTTTCTGATCTCCTTGATCTCCGCCTGAATCAGCGAGAGCCCCGCCGTATGCTCAACGGTTTTTTTCATGATCTCCTGATAAAGCCGGCGATCCGCCTGCACCCGTTTGGAATGGACGGCCGCCCCCTTGCTGGAATTGAGCATCCGATCCTGCAACGTCACCTTGTCCGCCGCGCGACCCATCTCGCCGCCGAGGGCGTCGATCTCATAGACCAGTTGCCCTTTTCCCGTGCCGCCGATCGACGGATTGCACGGCATATTGGCAACGGCATCGTTGGAAATCGTAAAAAGCAACGTGCGACAGCCGAGCCGCGCTCCGGCGAGCGCCGCCTCAACGCCGGCATGACCCGCGCCGACCACGGCGATTTCCGTATTCATAACAAAATATTCGTTCATACACTATGATCCCGGTTTTTTGCCCGTTCGGGCATTATTTCTGTTCTTTCAGTATCCGGATCGCGTCGCGGATCACGTCATAGGAAAATCCGTAACGGGAGAGGGAGGCCATGGTTTTGATCCTGCTTTTCTGTTCGGCAAAAAGAGACAGTCCGCCCATGCTTTCGATCCGTTTCGCACAGGCAAGCGGATAATCCGCCTCCGTCTCTTCGAGTGCGCGGGCGATCACCGCCGGGTCAAAGCCTTTCGTAAACAATTCCTGCCGGATGCGGGCTTCTCCGTACCATTTTTTCATGGCAAGCGAGAGCACCAGCATCTCGGCCTGCGATTCCTCACGGATAAACCCTTTTCGGCGCAGATAGGCGGCCGCTTCCTCGGCGGCGTCCCGGTGACATCCGCGCTGGATCAGCTTGTTTTTCAGCCCTTTTTCGGTATTGTCGGAGAAAGAGAGAAGATTTAAGCCCTTCCCGATGGCGTCGGTCAAAGCGGAAAGATAATCCAGCCGCTCGACCGTCTCCTGTTCCGTCTCCATGGGCGCGGAAAGAGAAGTCGGAAGCGAAAGGCCAAGGAAAAATTCGGAGGCGAGGCAAAGATCGCGACGTTCTCTGTGATTCCCGTCGCGGGCTTCCACTTGCAATTCGACCTTCTCACCGTCATGAGAAGGTCGAATGTTCTGTATACAGTACGTCATCAGTCGTCGGCAGACACGTCGAGAATGTTCAGATTCAGCCCGTTGCCGAGCGGATCGTCCTCGTCGTCTTCATCCAAAGAATACGCCTCTGAGGTCAGATCGAGCGCATCGCCTTGTGTCTTGATCTTCTGCTCGATCTCAGCCATCAGAGCAGGATTCCCCTCGATGGTTTTCCGCGCGTTTTCCTTGCCCTGGCCGATCTTTTCGCCGTTATAACTGAACCACGAGCCGCGCTTTTCCAAAATGCCGAGTTCGCGACCCCCGT
>JAGHUY010000351.1 GCA_018064545.1 Candidatus Apopatosoma intestinale
CGTATGTGCGCATCCGACGTTTCTCTATGAATCTCTTTGGAATGTGATCGGGTTCATTCTGATCAATATCTTTTATAAAAAGAAGAAATACAACGGTCAGATTTTCCTCGCCTATATGGGCTGGTACGGGCTCGGCCGGATGTTCATTGAGGGTCTGCGTTCGGACTCCCTGTGGCTGATCCCCGGACGCATCCGCGTCTCACAACTGCTGGCTTTCCTCCTGTTTGTGGCGTCGGCGACTCTTCTCGTCATTCTGAATGTCAGATGGAAAAAACTTGTTCATGAGGGTGCGCTGACCGAGAATTCGGTGGCGGATGTCTCCGTTTTGTTCGGGATCCGGAAGCCGAAGTCTCATTTGACGGAGACCGGAGAAGTCGAATTCAATACCGAGGAATTTGAACGCCTTAATGCCATCGAGGACAGCGAAGCCAAGCGTAAAGCGATGGCGAAGAACCCGTTTGTTCCCACTTCGGAGTTTGACGCGGTCAAGGAAGAATCTCCGGCGGATGCTTCCGACAAAACGGAAAAGCCAGAAGAAGAAAATGATGAAAAATAGGAATCAAGAGCGCACGGCGGTGCGCTCTTGTTCCGTGGAGAAACCGATGAACCATAAAAAACTGGCCGTGTTGTTTCCCGGCAACGGCTATTCGACCGATCGGCCGCTTTTATACTATGCGGCCAAAAAATATGAAGCGATGGGGTATGAGATCGTGCGGATTTCTCATACGCGGCACACGCCGGAGGATGAGACGCTTGTCGCTCTCGGAGAAACGGAGGCCACGTTGGAGTTTTCCCGTCTCGGATTGGATTTTTCCGCGTATGACGATATTGTTTTCATTGGGAAAAGTCTCGGGACGGCTGTCTGCGGGCGGATCGCCGAACGCTACGGCATTCCGGCCGGTCTTGTGCTTCTGACACCGTGGGATGGGACGCGGCCGTATCTTGCCGCCGGGAAAAACGTCCGGCTGGTGGTCTCGGGAACGGCTGACCCCTATTTTGATCCGGAGGAACTGGCCGCGATTTGCCGGCGGGAAAATTTGCCGTTTCTGCCGGTTCCGGATGCCGGACACGATCTGGAAATCCGGGGCGATATTCCGCGAACCCTTGCTGTATTGCAGACCATTATCGAGGCTATTTAATGCAAAAAGACCGCAAAAACGATAGCGTTTTTGCGGTGTTTTTGTGCGTTATTTCGTTTCTTCG
>JAGHUY010000335.1 GCA_018064545.1 Candidatus Apopatosoma intestinale
ATGACAAAAGAGGAAAAACGAGCGCGCGCCACTGCCGTGTGCGCCAAACTGGAAGAAATCTATCCGGACGCCGAATGTGCGCTCGAATACGACGGGGACCCGTGGCGGTTGCTCGTGATGGGACGCCTGTCGGCACAGTGCACGGACGCCCGCGTCAATATCGTGTGCCGCGATCTGTTTGCCGCCTATCCGACGGCGGTCGACATGGCGGCGGCACCCGTGGAGGAGATCGAAAAACTGATCTATTCCTGCGGCTTTTACCGCATGAAAGCGCAGAATCTCAAAGACTTTTCCGCCATCATCACGGAAAAGTTCGGCGGTCGCGTCCCCGATACCATGGAAGACCTTCTGACCCTGCCGGGCGTCGGCAGAAAGATCGCCAATCTGATTCTCGGTGACGTGTATCACAAACCGGCCGTGGTCGCCGATACCCATTGTATTCGCATTTCCAACCGGCTCGGCCTTTGCGGGAGCAAAGAACCGCAAAAGGTGGAATTTGCTCTGCGCGAACTGCTCCCGCCGGAAAAATCTTCCGATTTCTGTCACCGGATCGTCTGGTTTGGCAGAGACACGTGCGACGCCAGAAAGCCGAAATGCGAAACCTGTCCGTTTGCCTCGTATGGCTGTATCAAATAAGAGGAGAGTAATATGGTAGTAAAACCGCTCGCAGACCGGATCCGTCCCACCGCGCTTGCCGACGTCGTCGGCGACCGGAAACTGTTCGGGGAGGACGGCATCTTTGCGTCCATGATCGAAAACGGGCATATTCCGAATATGATCTTCTTCGGCCCGTCCGGCACGGGGAAAACGACCGTCGCCAATATTCTCGCCGCCGCGGCGGGGAAGACGCTCCACCGTCTCAACGCGACGTCGGCTTCCTTGTCCGACATCAAAGAGGTGGTGGCGGATACGTCGTCGCTTCTCGGCACGGACGGCGTTCTTCTGTATCTCGATGAGATGCAGTATTTCAATAAAAAACAGCAACAGTCGCTTCTTGAATTTATTGAGGACGGCCGTATCACGCTGATCGCCTCTACGACAGAAAACCCGTACTTTTATATTTATCCGGCCATCTTGTCCCGGAGTGCCGTTTTTGAATTCAAACCGCTGTCTCCGGCGGACATCATGACCGCCATGCGCCGTGCCGTCGCCATTCTGAACGCAGAGACGAAAGAAAAAGTCTCCATCGGGGACGATGCGCTGGAACTGATGGCCACTGCCGCCGCGGGCGACGTGCGCCGTTCGCTCAATCTGCTGGAAAACGTCTGCCGCGTCAGCCACGGCACGGTTACCAAAGACGACGTTCGGACTTTTCTGCCAGAGATCATGGGCATGGCCGGCTTTGACAAAATGGGAGACGGTCATTATGATCTGCTTTCGGCTTTTCAAAAGTCGATCCGCGGTTCCGACCCGGATGCCGCGCTCTTTTATCTCGCCAAACTGCTCGCGGGCGGCGATATGATCTCTGTCTGCCGTCGGATTCAGGTGATCGCGAATGAAGACGTGGGGTTGGCGTATTCCCAAGCCGCCGTCGTCACGCGCGCCTGTGTGGAAAGCGCCCGCGAACTCGGGATGCCGGAGGCGGCCGTGCCGCTGGCTCACGCTACGGTCCTGCTCGCCACCTCTCCGAAATCGAATGCTTCCTATATGGGCTATTATGCCGCACTCGAAGACGTGAATGCCGGACGGGGCGCGGGCGTGCCGCGCTGTCTCCAGAACGTCCATTTGGACGGGGAAAACGCGGAACAGAAAGGGCAGAATTATTTGTATCCTCATAACTATCCGAACCATTATGTGAGACAGCAGTACCTGCCGGATGACCTTATCTCCCGTACCTATTATCATTTCGGTGAAAACAAGACAGAACAGGCGGCCAAACAGTATTGGGATCAGATAAAAGGAACGAAAAAGTGATTTTTCGGAGGACAATATGAAAATAATACAGATTGGAGCGTCCGGCCATTACGCCTACGCGCCGGAAGCGGCGAAAAAACTCCGCTGTGAGTACGTCGGGATCGCCATGGGCGACCGGAGCGAAAAGAATACGGCCATGCCGTCTCTTGCGGCATACGGTTTTTCGCCCGCACGGTTTGATACGCCGGAGGAACTTTTCGAAAAGACGGATGCCGACGTTCTGGTGCTGAACTCTTATATGGGATATAACGCGAAATATGCCTGTATGGCGTTGAAACGCGGGATCAGCGTCTTTGCGGAAAAACCGATTGCCACAACGACGGACGATCTGAAACGGGTGATTTCCGCTTACCGGACGGCCAATACGACCGCTTGCCTTGTGGGGTCGCGGCAGGAGAGAGTTTGCCTTTGCGGAATGTTCGGGATATTGGATGAACCGTGGTTCGTCTGCGCGAGAGAACTCTCCACCGGCGGTGCTTTGGGAGAAATCCGTCTTGTCCACGCACAGAAATCGTATCGCCTCGGAACAAGAGAACCGTTTTATTCCCAAAGGGAACTGTACGGCGGCACCATTCCGTGGGTGTCGATTCACGCCATTGACTGGGCGTGGCGGTTTTCGGGCATCCGTCCCGTCGAGGTGACTGCCCGTCAGAGCCGGGTGGCCAACGGGGGGAATGGGTCGTTGGAATCGACCGCCTGCTGTCTGTTCACCGGAGAAAACGGGGCGATGATCTCCGTTTCGGCCGATTATCTGCGCCCGTCTGCCGCCCCGACACACGATGACGACCGCATTCGGCTGGCCGGCACAGAGGGAATCCTCGAAGTGCGCGATCGCCGCGTCTTCCTTTTGGACGGGGCGGGCGAGCGGGAACTTCCGCTTCCGGGCAAAACGGAATCCATATTTGAAAGATTTCTGCGGGAGATCGAGACCGGAAAACCGGGTACCGTCTCCGCCATGGGCAGTTTTTATTCGACCTATCTGGCTCTTTGCGCCCGGCAAAGCGCGGATACGGGGACGACCGTGAAAACGGATTTTGATGCTTTTTTACGGGAAACGTGATTGGCTGAAAGTCATTGACAAGACGATAAGTTTGAGTATAATGGAGACGGTTATGAAAGAATCCGGAACGGAGGAAACGTGAAAGAAGTCATTCTGTATACGGACGGAGCCTGTAAAGGAAATCCCGGCCCCGGCGGTTACTGCTGTATTCTGAAATACGGGGAGCGGGAAAAAGTCCTTTCCGGCGGGGAAGCCAATACGACGAACAACCGGATGGAACTGACCGCGGTGATCGAGGGGCTCAAAGCCTTAAAAGAGCGTTGCGCCGTTTCGGTCTATTCGGATTCCAAGTACGTGGTGGAAGCCGTCGAAAAAGGATGGGCCGAGGGTTGGCGCGCCAACGGGTGGCGAAAAGCCGATAAAAAGCCGGCGCTCAACGTCGATCTCTGGGAACAACTGCTGAACCTATTATCCCGCCATGCCGTGACATTCTCGTGGATCAAAGGGCATGACGGGCAGGAATACAACGAGCGATGCGACCGCACGGCGGTGGCGGAAGCCGAAAAATTTACCGAGTGATAACAGAGGTGGTAAGCATTGGAAAAAAGATTTGTATATGCGGATAACGCGGCGACGACCAAACCGGACCCGCGCGTGATTGAGGCCATGATGCCTTGCTTTTCCGAAAACTGGGGCAATCCGTCCAGCCTGTACGGCATCGGACAGGAAGCCAAAGCCGTTTTAAACGGTGCGAGAGAAAAAATTGCTTCTCTGATGGGATGCGATGCGGGGGAGATATTCTTCACCTCCTGCGGTACCGAGTCCGACAACTGGGCGATCCGCGGCGCGGCGCTGGCGGGCGTCAAAAAGGGAAAGCATCTGATCACCAGCAAGGTGGAGCATCACGCCGTTCTCCATACGATGGCGTCGCTGGAACGGGAGGGCTTTGAGGTCACGTATCTGGACGTGGATGAATTCGGACGCGTCTCGGCCGATGCGGTCAGAGCCGCCATCCGTCCCGATACCACGCTTGTCACGGTCATGTTTGCCAACAATGAGATCGGCACGATCATGCCGATCCGAGAAATCGCCGAGGTCTGCCATGAAAAGGGCGTGGTGTTCTTTACCGATGCCGTTCAGGCCGTCGGTCACGTGAACATGAATCTTCATGAGCTCGGTGTGGATATGCTTTCCTGTTCCGGTCATAAAATTAACGCCCCGAAAGGCACCGGATTCCTTTATATCAAGAAAGGGACCCGCGTTCTGAATCTGATCGAGGGCGGTGGGCAGGAGCGCGGAAAACGCTCCGGCACGGAAAACGTGGCGTATGCCGTGGCACTCGCCAAGGCTCTGGAACTGGCACTGGCAAGCATCGACGATCTGAAACGGGTCGAGGCCATGCGGAACCGTCTGATGGACGAGATTCTGCGCCGTGTTCCGTACAGCCGTCTGAACGGGCCGAGAGAGGGAAGACTTCCCGGCAATCTGAATATTTCTTTTGAATATATCGAAGGGGAGAGCATGACGCTTCTGCTGGATTCCTGCGGCATTTCCGCGTCCACCGGGTCCGCCTGCTCCAACAACTCCCTCGAACCGTCTCACGTTCTGCTTGCCATCGGCCTGCCGCACGAGAAAGCGCACGGCTCTCTGCGTCTCAGTCTGTCGCATGAGAACACCGATGAGGACGTTTCCTATATTCTGGAAAACCTGCCGCCGATCGTACAGCGGCTTCGCGATATGAGCCCTCTGTATCATGAGGGTATGGAAAGAATCAAGGAGGACTGAATATGTATTCCGAGAAAGTCATGGACCATTTCATGCATCCGCGTAACGTCGGGGAAATCGAGAATGCCGACGGGATCGGGGAAGTCGGCAACGCCAAGTGCGGCGACATTATGAAAATGTTTTTGAAAATCGATGACGGCGTGATCACCCACGTAAACTACCAGACGTTCGGTGGCGGTGCCGCCGTGGCCACGTCCTCGATCGCAACGGAACTGCTCAAGGGCAAAACGCTCGACGAAGCGCTGAAACTGACCAATCAGGCGGTCATCGAGGCTCTGGACGGTCTGCCGCCCGTCAAGATCCATTGCTCGGTGCTGGCCGAAGAAGCGGTCAAAGCCGCCGTCGCCGATTACTACAAGAGAAACGGCATTGATAAGACGGTCGAAGGATGCGACGGCTGTTGCTGTGCCTGTGACAAACACGACTCGCATGAAAACTAAAATCCTCGTCGGGATGAGCGGGGGCGTTGACAGCACGGTCAGCGCAATGCGTCTGAGAAAAGACGGCTACGATGTCGAAGGAGCCGTCCTTGTCATGAGCGAACACACCGACACCGAGGCCGCCGTCCGTGCGGCCGATGCCGTCGGAATCCCGCTTCATATCGTCGATTGCCGATCCGATTTCGACCGGCTCGTCAAACGGGAGTTCGCGGCGGAATACCTGCGCGGACGCACCCCGAACCCCTGCGTCATCTGCAACCGGTTCGTCAAGATCGAATATCTTTGCCGGACAGCCCGGGAAATCGGTGCCGAAAAAGTGGCGACGGGTCATTATTGCGGTATCGGATACGACGAAACGACGGGACGGGTTTTCCCGACGATGGGGAAAGATAAAAAGAAAGATCAGAGTTACGTTTTCTGGAATCTGACACAGGAACAGCTTTCGATGCTGTACTGTCCGCTCACGGGCAGGACGAAAGATGAAACGGTCGCGGAAGCCGGGGCAGTCGGATTGCCGGTTCCGGACGGGGAAAGTCAGGATATATGTTTCCTGCCGGACGGAAACCACGCCGCCTATATCGAATCCGTTGCCGGACGACAGCCGGAAGGCGATTTTATCGATGAAAACGGCACCGTGATCGGTCGGCACAAAGGCATTATCCATTATACGGTGGGGCAGAGAAAGGGGCTTGGCATCGCGCTCGGGCATCCGGCCTTCGTCTCTCGCATCTGTGCCGAAGACAATACGGTTCAGCTGACGGATGAATCGGCTCTTTTCCGCACGTCATTTACCTGCTCCGGATTGAATTTTTGCAAGTTACCGCCACGTGATCGCGGAGAAATCCGCGCCTTGGTGAAAGTACGCTATGCGGCTCCGCCTACCGAGGCTGTCGTGACGTGGGAAAACGGCGTGGCAAACGTGCTTCTCTCGGAGCCGGCCCGTGCCGTTACCCCCGGACAGTCCGCTGTTTTTTATGACGGAACA
>JAGHUY010000041.1 GCA_018064545.1 Candidatus Apopatosoma intestinale
CAACCATGGCGGATAGTCAACAGAAAAATAGACGAAGTTCGGAGAATGAGGGGCGAAAAATGGAAGTCTTTCGGTTGACTTTATATAAAAAAGTGATATAATATATACAATATCTATGGCGATAGCCCGGGAGGAAAATTATGAGTTTACTGAAAAAAGGTTTGGCGGTATTCTTTGCCGTTCTGATGTGCGTTCTCGCGGTTTCCTGCGGGGAAGAACCCGTGGAAACGAGCGGTTCGACCGAAAGTACCTCCGGCTCGACGGAGACGACTTCGACGGAGACGACGGCGTCTTCCCAAGAGGACCCGATCGTGCCGCCGGTCGAGGACATTGATAGCGACAACGTGCTTCTTTCCGAAAAGCACGGCGAGTATCTGACCGTCAAGTACAATCCGCACTACTGCACGGTCCACGTGGAAGAAAAGCAGGGACTGGGTTCCTCCTCCACGATCACGGTCAGCGTGGAGATGAAACCGGGCTATGCGTTTGACGGTTTTTCCGAAAATAAGGCGATTGCCAACGGCAGTAAGTCCTACAATAAGACTTCCTATTCCAAAACCTATACGGCTGAGACCACGCTGTGGGTGAATTGCAGTATGACGTACGTCTATCACGCAAACGGCGGCAAGACCGCTTCCGGCGAGGAGACCTATACCGATAAAGCCGACGTGACGTTCTACAAAAACCCCAATACCATGTGGGAAAACGGCACGTTCGTCCGCGACGGCTACGTACTTACGGAGTATAATACCGCGCCCGACGGCACCGGTACCGGGATCAGCCTCGGCTCCCGTCCCTACGTCGGCGGCAAGAGTTCGATCGACCTGTATTGCATCTGGGAAAAGGAGACCGACGCTTCCGATTTCACCTATGATAAATCCGCGAACGCCGTGACGATCACCGGCTATACCGGGGTGGGCGATACCGTCGTGGTCCCCGCGAAGATCGAGGGATTGCCGGTCACGGCGATCGGGATGTCCGCGTTTGCCAAGTCTTCGGTGAAGAAGATCGTTCTTCCGTCTTCCGTGACGACGGTCAAACCACAGGCGTTCGGCAAATCGTCGCTCGAAACGCTCGTCATGACCGATAAAGTCATTGACATTGAGGACAGCGTCATTTCGGCCTGCCAGAATTTCCAAAATCTCCGCATCAACGCGGCCAAAGCGCCGACCAACCCGGGTTATCTTGAATCCAATACCAAATTTGACTATTTGCTTTGGGCGAAAAACCGCAAAAAGATCGTCTATGTATCCGGTTCCAGCGGTCAATTCAGTTTTGTGGCCTCTGAGGTGGAAGCGGCGCTCGACGGTGAGTACGCGGTCGTCAACCTCGGCACCAACGCCAACATCAGCGGCTCTCTGTGGATGGAAATGCTGAAAAGCTTCATGAACAAGGACGACGTCCTGCTCTGGGCGCCCGAGGACGGTTCCTATCTGTACGGAAATACGAAGATCAACGATCGGTTCTGGCGCTCCAACGAGTGCAACTACGACATACTCCGTTATATCAATATCGGCAATTACTCCGGCGTACTCAGCGCATATAAGACGTATCAGAGCGGTCTTTCCGAATCCAACCGCTCCTATGCGATCTTCAACGAATCGGTCAACAACAACGGCGACCTGTTCAATGCCCGTGTGAGTGAACCCGGCAAATTCATGGGGGACAACTATCGCCTCAATCAGTTTGCGCCGATCACGGATGAATATCTGATGGCCGATCAACTCTATGAAATGATGGAAAACGGTGTCCGTTTCTATATCGGCTCTTCTCCGAAAGTCGCCGAGGTCGCTTATGATAAGGCAAAGACTTATCACACGCCCGAATCGTTTGCGGCCTATATGGACAAACTCGTGCAGAAATACGGCGGTACGCCGATTGCCAAAGGGGAAGATCACGTCTTTGAGGCCAAATATTTTGCCGATTCCGCATGGCATATGACGGCCGAGGGCGCACACCTGAATACGCAGGTCGTCATTGCCGATCTGAAAGCCCAGTTTGCCAAAGAAGCAGAGTAACGATCCGTCAAAAACACAGTAAGAGGTATCTATGTTTTCCGATCCTTTCGTTTTGTGGAACACGCCGTGGCCGTACATTCTCGCGGCGGCCATGACGGTGCTGTTCCTCTTGGAATTCAAGTTCGACAAATGGTTCTTTATGATAGCAAACACCGCTCTTGCGGTGTTTGCTGTTTTGCTTTGTCTTGTCCTCCGTGCTCCGCTCGGCGAGGTGCTTTTACTGCTCCTCATCGCACTGGCGGAACGCCTGATCCTGACGCTGGGGAGGAAAAATCATGACGTTTAACTCGTTCGGCTTTCTCGTCCTGTTCCCCGTCGTACTGCTTCTGTATTTCACCCTGCCGAAAAAAGTGCGGCCGGTCATGCTTCTCGCGGCCAGTTACTATTTCTACATGGCGTGGAACTTCAAACTGATCTTTCTGATCCTGTTCACGACCGCCGTCTCCTACGCCTGTGCGCTTATTATTGAAAAGAGCGAAAAACAGAGCGTCAAAAAATGGTGTCTGACCGTCACGCTGATCGTCTGCCTCGGTGTGCTGTTTTTCTTTAAATACTGGGGCTTCCTGACCGACACCGCTTCCTCCGTCGTGAGACTGTTCGGGGGAACGCCGGGCGATTGGTCGCTGGAACTGATCCTGCCGGTCGGCATCTCGTTCAATACGTTTCAGACGCTTTCTTACGCGATCGACGTATACCGCGGCACGGTGAGGGCGGAACACAATTTCATGTGGTACGCCCTGTTCGTCAGTTTCTTCCCGCAACTCGTGGCCGGGCCGATCGAACGCCCGGACAACCTGCTTCCGCAGTTAAAGGAAACGCACGAACCGGACATCGAAAA
>JAGHUY010000337.1 GCA_018064545.1 Candidatus Apopatosoma intestinale
AATGTGCCGTTTCCGAACGGCACAGTCCGATCTTGCAGCATTGCTCCAAAATTTCAACGGTCTTTTCATATTCCACGACGTGTTTTTCGCCATATACGCCGCCGTAAAGTTTCCCGCGCAGTCCGCAGAATGAATGAAATACAGGATTTTCATGGCGTCCGGATCGGCGAGAAACGTGAGAAGACCGGCGATCTGCTCTTGCGCTTCTTTCTCCGCAAGCCAGCCGAAATTTGAGCGGTTTTGCAGTTGAACGACCGCAAGGTTCACGTCGTCTGAGCAGACGAAAAAATGAAATAATTCCTTTACGGCGATCATGCTTCTGGGTGCTTTGTCCGTTCGCGGCGGGATCGCGTCCGCGCCGTCGCCGGTGTCCTTGATCCCCGCACCCGCGGCATAGAAGCACGGGATGATTGTTTCTTTCAGGATTTCAAAGAGTTTCAGAGAGGCTTGCCGCCTGTCAAGCCCCTTGAATTCTTCCGCGATCCGTCCGGCTTCGTCCCGGGATTCGCTTTTCAGCCCAAGCAGACGATCCGTGCTGACCCCGTAGTATTTTGCCAACTCCGCCAGCGCCGAAATGTCGGGAGAAGAATCTCCGTTTTCCCATTTGGAAACGGTTTTGTTGGAAACCGAAAGCGCGGCGGCTACTTCTTCCTGTGTTGCGCCTTTTGCCGCGCGCAGTTCGGATAACGTTTTTCCCAAATTGATTTCTGTCATACGTTTGCCCTCCAAAAAATCAAGTTCCGGACCTTGTAGCCCCATTATACGGGAAACCGTCGGTGGAGTCAACGGATCAAAAATTTACAAATTCTCCGAATCGGAGAATTTTTGGAGAGAAAACATCTATCGGTATCGGTAAAACGAGGGAGTGGAAAAAAAGACGGCGGCGCCGGATGGCGTCGCCGCAAGTAGAGTTTTCGCCCGCCTTTTGCAAAAGGCGGCGCAGTCAAGGGCGCGGAGCCCTTGCAGCGCTTATTTTATTTCATCCGCTACATAGTAGAGCCGTTTCATGCCGTCGAGAACCTTTTGGCAACGGGCTTCTGCCCATGCGCGGTCCTCGGGGGACAGAGCGGCGATCTCCTCGTCGGAGAGTTTCTTTTTGAACATCTTATCGACCATCAGCGCCTTGCCGATCGGGAAATCGCAGATCTCGTTATCGACCTTGCAGACGACGATGTCGGATTTGCCCTCAAACAGTTTTTCCACGGCGTAAACGCCCATTTCGGAGGCGGTCAGACGGTCGAGCAGCGTCGGCGATCCGCCGCGCTGAACGTGTGCGAGGCGGGCAAACTTGGTCTCCACGCCGGTGCGCTCCTGAATGGTCTTGGCAAGCGTCTCGGCGTAGCCGGGAAGCCCCTCGGACACGATGACGATGAAACTGCGCTTGCCGTTCTTCTTCTGCGCGATGATATCGTTGATCGCCTTTTCCTCATCAAACGGGATTTCGGCAACGGCGATGGCGGAAGCACCCGTGGCAATGCCGGTGCGGATGGCGATGTGCCCTGCCCAACGACCCATGACCTCTACTACGTCGCAACGGGCGTGGGATTCGCAGGTGTCGCGCAGACGGTCCACCATACTGATGACGGTGTTCATGGCCGTATCGAAGCCGATGGTGTAGTCGGTGGAGGTGATGTCGTTGTCGATGGTGCCGGGGATGCCGATGGTCGGCATACCGAGGCGGGACAGGTCGGTCGCGCCGCGGAACGTGCCGTCGCCGCCGATGGCGATGATCCCGTCGATCTTATTCTCCTTGCAGACTTCGAGGGCTTTTTGCTGATACTCTTTTTCCTTGAACTCCACGCAACGGTCGGAGTAGAGCACGGTGCCGCTCCGGGTGATGATGCCGGAAAGCTCGGTGGGGTTGGAGATCAGTTTCATGTTGTTGTAGATCAGACCCTTGTACCCCTCGTAGATGGCGTAAACCTCCACGCCGTGAGCCAGTGCTTCACGGGCGGCCGCGCGGACGGCCGCGTTCATACCGGGGGCATCGCCGCCCGACGTCAAAATGCCGATTCTTCTGAATTTGTTGTTCATTGTCTTTATCCTCTTTTCTTTTTTGGCACCTCTTCAAATTCTCCTGCATTCATTTTGCTGGATCTTTTTCCGTCATACATTGCCAAAATGCTCGGAAATACACAAAGTATTCCCTGTGCTTTTGGCTTCCTCTGACGAAAAAAATCTCTGCGCAAACTGAACACATCGACTTTTCAGAGGATGCCTATTAATTGTCTGTCTTTTTATGCTTTAATGATGACCAGTATTTTTGCTTTACTGATTATCTGAATTTTTCCCGCCGGCGAGAAAATGAATGGCTCTCGGCACGGCATCCTTGGCATTGTACCACGGCTCCGCGTCATAGCGGTAGTCGAATTTTTTGCAGAACCACGAAACGTCGCCGCCGAGTTCGGAGACGGCGTGTTTCTCGATGCCGGAAACGGTTTTATAAAAGGAAGCAAAATCCTTTTTGGCAAGCACCTCACGCGCCGCGTGACAGAATGCGGCGTAATGCGGCAGGCAGAAGACTTTCTGCGAGGCGGTCTTGTCCCGAAATTCCTCTTCGTGCTCCCACAGCCACACGGCCGTATCGAGCATTTTTCCGAATTTATCGCCGATCCGATGACAGACGTAGCAGTCGTCATCGAGAGCGTGAAGTTTGGCTTCCTCTTTCGTGCCCGCGCCGTCAAGGAGCGAGCCGCCGGTCAGCAGTTCCTTTTCGATATGGGTGAGGTGGCTTTCCAGCATCAGGGCAAGGCCGAGGCGGTTGCCGGCCGCCATCATTTTTGTAAAATGATCCCGGCAGAAACCGCGCTTGTTCGTCTCAATGCGGATATCCGGCTCCATCATGGAGGCCCCGAGGATCAGATCGAGTTCCGTTTTTTCAAGCATATCGTGTAGCAGGCAGAACGGACATTCGTCCTTTTCGCTTGCCAGCGCCCCGTCAAACGCTTCGTTTACGGGAATCGTATAAATCTGTTCCGCCATTTTACTTTTCCAACGTGACGCGATAGGGTTTGTGGTCGGATGCGTGACGGTCGACGACCTCGGGGGTGCCGATCTTCCAATCGTTGGAAACGAAAATGTAGTCGATCAACTGTTTTTGATACGGCTCAAATGTGCCGTCGCGGTGCTTTGCCATCACGCCGTCGTGCGACGGGAATGAGTATGTGCCGGCGGGCAGCAGATCGTCCGTGCAACGGAGGATCGTGCGGATCGGATCGAGCAGCGGATTATCCGGCAGGACGTTGAAGTCGCCCATCAGAACGATGGGATACTTCGCGTTTCTCACCAGATTGAAAATGGTGACGACCGAGTTTGCCTGTTCGAGTTTGGCAAGGCCGAAATGCGTGACGAAAACGTCGATTTTCGTTTCCGGCGCGTCCACGACGGCGTGAAGCACACACCGCGTCTCAAAATAGACCGGCTCGCTCCGGTCGCCGGGGTCGGGAACGAGGATCGTTTCCGCCGACAGGATCGGATAGCGGGACAGAAAGGCGTTGCCGTACAGGCCGGGCGCCCAGCAGACGGCGGGCGCGAAATAGGAGTAGTAGCCCAGCGCATCGCCGAGGTATTTGGCGAGTTTCATCTTTTCGGAGCGGGGGAGGTTATAATCCACCTCGTTCAGCCCCACGATGTCCGGGTTCAGTTCCCGGATGACGGAAAGACACGCGTCGGGGTTAAAAACGGCTTTTTCCGGGGCGTTATTATAGTCGCGGCCGCCGGCGATGTTATAGGTAAGAACATTCAGTTTCATAGTCTTCTCCTTTACGCTTGACAAAAACGGAGGGCGGTCTCGGAGCAGGTCGCGGCGTCAGACGTATAGGCGTCCGCGCCGATCTCCTTGCAGTACGCGTCGGTGATGGGGGCGCCGCCGATCATGATCTTCACCTGATCGCGGATGCCCTCGGCCTCACAGAGAGCGACGACGTCTTTCATCACGCCCATGGTCGTGGTCAGCAGAGCGGAACAGCAGATGACTTTTGCCCCGCTCTCCTTGGCGGCGGCAACAAACGCCTCGGGAGCGACGTCCACGCCGAGGTCGATGACTTCCAGTCCCTTGCCTTCGAGCATCATTTTGACGAGGTTTTTGCCGATGTCGTGCAGGTCGCCTTTGACCGTGCCGAGTACGACTTTGCCGGCGGCAGTCACGTTTTCGGAGACCAGATACGGTTTTAAAATCTCCGCGCCGACTTTCATCGCGCGGGCGGCGATCAGGACTTCGGGCACGAACACCTCGTTATTTTTGAATTTTTCGCCGACGACGCTCATCCCGGCGAGCAGACCCTCGTTTAAAATCTGCGCGGCGGAAAGACCCTCTTCCAGTGCCTGCGGAACGAGAACTTTGATCTCCTTGGCTTTGCCGGCTTGCAGTTTTTCGGAAATTTCGGTTAAAGTAGACATCGTGTTTTCTCCTGTTTGTTAAATTTCCCCGTTTTGTTCCCGGAAGATTTTCGGGGTAACTCCCGTATTTTTTTTGAATACCTTATTAAAATAACTCTGATCGCCGAACCCGACGAGTTCGGAAATCTCCGCAATGGAAAGGTTGCCGGAAAGAAGCAGAATTTTGCTCTTTTCCACGCGCACGTCGGCGAGATAGGCGTTGAAACTGGTCTGCATCTCTTCGCGGAAAATTTTACTGAGATACGACGGGGACAGATAGACGCGCCCCGCCACGTCTTCGAGCGTGATCTTGTGCATATAGTTGTTGCGGATGAACGAGACCGCCCGCGCCATGACGGCGGGATGCTTGCCCTCGGCGGCGTGAAACGTCTCGGCCGCAAAACTTTTGAGAATCTCGGAAAGGGCGTCGCAGATGTCGTCGATGGTATCGAGCGCGAAAAACGCGGAAATATACTGCGGACTCATCTGATAGATGCCGGCGGCGTCCGCCCCGCCGTCCAGTGCCGCCCGGGACATCAGTACGGTCAGTTCGAACGCCCGGAGTTTGATGGAATCCATGTTGTCGGCCGAGGCGAAGAAAATGTGGCCGAGAATCTCGTTGAGCAGCCGTTTGGCCTCGGGAATATCGCCGGTCCGGATGGCGTGAAGAAGCAGTTTTTCTTTATCGTAAGGATAGGGAGCGTCGGCATCCGGCCCCAAAAGCAGGCGGCCTTTGATGGCGTTGACATAGCTGTCAATAGAGAGGGGAGAAAGGGATTTGTTTGTTTCCGGCAAAACGCACCCTCCTTTCGCCGGTTATAAACGGATGATTTTGACCGGAACGCCCTCCGTGACGGCAAAGGAGACGGTGTGGGCCGTGCCGCGGGACTTCCCGTCCCAGAACGCAAGGACGTAATCGGCCGCTTTCACGATCTGCTCGTTACGGACAAGCGGCGCACGCCTTCCGTGCGTCTCATAATCCGGCAGAAAAACGGTTTTCCGCAGATGATGGAGGTCGGCGTACCGTTCGGCCAGTTTGTCCGCCCCGACGGCTCCGCCGCTGACGATTTCGGTGGCGTTGACGGGAATATAGCGTTCCAGATAGGCAAACACCGTTTCCTGCATCCGGTCGTAGGCAATACTGCGGGAACCGATCACGGCAATTTTCATCGCATCCTCCGAAAAATCATTTCTTTTATAGTATAGCAGATTGTTTTTATATTTTCAATTATTTCGTCAGAAAAAATAAATGGATAGATGCAAAAAAATTGTTACTCATAAATCCGCCTTTTCGTCGCAAATTAAAAAGGCACAGCAATGTGCGAACTCATCATGAGACAGCAAAAAGAAAAACACAGGAAGCGGAAAAAATGGCAAAATCGAAAAACAAATCGGCAAATTCGTTTTTTGTGCTTGCGCTTACGGCATTGTTTTTTCTGACGACAACAGCGGAAAGCAGTGAAAATCAAAACCGCCTCACCTCCTATGACAGCATTCCCGTTCTGGCGGCGGGAGAGCAGGTGATCGCGGGCGGGATCCCGTTCGGTGTGCGGCTCCACACGGACGGGGTGCTGGTTCTGAACGTATGCGACGTTTGGAACGGAAAAGAAAACAAACGTCCGGCCTCGGACGCCGGGGTTCGCCGCGGCGATCTTGTCACGACGGTCAACGGTGAAAAAATACGCGACGCGTCCCATTTCTGCGATCTGTGCGGAAAATCGGGCGGTGCGGGACTGAAACTCGGCATTCTCCGGGACGGGAAACCGAAGACGGTGATTGTCCGGCCGGAGCCGAATCCGGACGGGGACTATAAACTGGGTATGTGGGTCAAGGACAGCGCGGCCGGTATCGGGACCGTCACGTTCATCGATCCCGAAACCGGGGTGTTCGGGGGACTGGGACACGGCATCACGGAAGCCTCGACGGGAGAACTGCTCCCACTGGCCTACGGAACCTCGGAAAACGTCGCTCTGACCGGCATCCATGCGGGCAGAGCCGGTGTGCCGGGCGAACTGCAAGGCCGCTTTACGGGAGAAAAAAGCGGAAAACTGTTAAAAAATACCGAGACGGGCGTTTACGGACTGTTTTCCGAAATTCCCTCTTCCGTTTCGGGAGAGCGGTTTCCGATCGGAAAAGCCGAGGACGTCCACGAGGGAAAAGCCGTCATGATCACCTCGGTAGCCGATGGAAAACGCGAATGTTATGAGATCTTGATCTCGGAACTCTGCACGTCGGCAAAGCAGAAAAACTTTACCGTGACGGTGACGGATGAACGTCTGCTCGCGGAGACGGGCGGGATCGTTCAGGGCATGAGCGGCAGTCCGATCATTCAGGACGGCAAACTCATCGGCGCGGTCACACACGTGCTCATCGGCGACCCGCGGAGCGGCTACGGGATTTTCATCGGCAATATGCTTGCCGAACTGGAATCCTTTGACAGCGCCGCCGCATAGCCTGACAGGACTCATCCGCCTGCAAAACCCGGTTCGGATTGGTTTCGTCGGGCGATAATCGAACGCAAAAACCTTCAAAAACCCCCATAAGCCATAAGCTCTCACCACGGTACGTGCCGACACGGGAAAATGGACGGAAAGAATGCAAAAACCGCCCTCCCGTTCTCGACACGTACCGCGTTTTCGTTGTGATACAGTATCTCTTGAAAACCGCTTTTTGCTTGTATCATTTTGTCCTCGCGGGCGGGAAAGGAAGAAAAACATGACGAAAGAAAAAATGGGTTCCACAGTGTCTTCGATGACGGTGCCGACAGGAAAGACGGGAAAGGCGGTACAGCGCTTCATGCTTTTCCTGGAAGCCGCCGCCTACATAGCGGCCGGTTTCTTCTTCTGCACGGCCGAATTGCCTTTTGGGGCAAGGGTTTTGGGCGTTTCCCTCGTGTGCGCCGTCTCACGCGGGGCGCCGTTCGTTCTTCTCGGGGTCCTCGGCCGGTCGATCACGGAGTACGTGTTTGTGCAGGACTTGTCTCTTTTGATCTTTGCCTTTGCCGCCCTACTCGCCTGTGCCGCCAGAGTCATTTTCAGCATGGCGTTCTGGCATCCCCGCGATTTCGGCGGATTCGTGATGCGGGACGGATTGGCGGGACGGATTCTCCTCTCCTCCTTCGTGACGGCCACGGCCTCCGCCGTGCTCCTGTTTCTCGGGGAATATTCGTTCTCTCTGCTGCTCGACGGCATTTTTGCCACCGTCTGCGCCGCTATGTTCACGTTTCTTTTCAGTCTGGTTTTTGAAAAGAATTACAAATATACGACGTTTTTTGACACGGGCATGGCCGCGTTTCTGTTTGCGGCGGTGCTGTCTCTTTCGGGCATTGAGGTGCTCGGCATTACCGTCGAACTCTGCGCGGCGTTTGCGGCGACTTTGTACATCGGGTATTTCGGGCAGGCGGCGCGCGGGTGCGCGACCGGACTGCTGATCGGGATCGCCTGCGGCGGGCCGTATATCCCGCTTTTCGCCGTGGCGGGACTGGCGGCCGGCGTTTTCTATCGGATCGGGGTGCTTGCCGGGTCGCTTCTCTCCGTCGGCGTCTTCGTCTGCGGGTCCATGCTGACCGAGACGGGGATCGCCTATGAGACGTATTTGCCCGAAATCCTGATCGGTGCGGCACTGGTCACGATCCCCGCCCTGATCGGCGGACTGCCCGATCTGTGTCTGTACGGAAGAGATACGCCGGACGGCATGACGGTAAGCGACATCATCGTGCGCAGGCGCGAGGAGGAAAACCGGAAGCGGATGGAGGGCCTTTCGCAGACGATGTGTTCGGTTTCCGACGTTCTCCGGGAACTTTCGGACAAGTTCCGCACGCCGGATCGCGGATCGGTGGAAAAAATGTGCCGCGACATCTGGCGGAGCCACTGTGCCGAGTGCGGGGGCGGGTGCTCCCCGTTGGAACTCTGCCGGGGAGACGGATCGTTTTTGGAAAAATTCACGGCGCGTCTCATGCGGGACGGAAAACTCTCCGCCGATCAGATCGAGGACTTGGTGGGAACCGAATGCGGCCATCTGAACGCCATTCTCGGCGACGTGAACGCCTGTGCCGCCAAGATGATCGGGGAGGCGATCGCGCGGGATAAAACGCAGATCTTCGCCTATGATTATGACGCCACGGCGCAGATTTTGGCGGATGCGGTCGCGTATGCCGACGGGAATTACCGGCCGGATCGTGTGCTGACGGAACGGCTGAAACGCGCGTTTTTGGCCTCCGGAATCGCTGCGGAAAATCTGGTCGTTTGCGGAGATCGCAAAAAAGTGATCGTCGCCTGCGGCGGGGAACTGACCCGCGCCGTCCTCGGGGTGGAGGACGTCCGCAGACTGTGCGAAAAAGTATGCGGCGTTTCGCTGGCTCCGCCGGAATTTCTGATGGAGGGAGACCGTGTCGCCATGATGCTCGAATCCTCCTGCCGGTTCCGTGTGGAGCACGCCGGGAAACAGGCCGTCAAACCCGGGGAGGAGTACTGCGGAGACGCGATTTCGGTCGTGCAGAATAAGGACGGCTATTTCTACTGCTTTATCTGCGACGGCATGGGAAGCGGCAGGGACGCCGCGCTGACGGCCCGGATCTGCCGCGTCTTTCTGGAAAAGATGCTCGCCTGCGGCAACAAAAAGTCCACGGCGCTCGAAATGCTGAACACCATCATCCGCTGTAAAAGCACCGAATGTTTTGCCACGGTCGATCTGCTGGAAATCGATCTGATGCTCGGAACGGCTTCCTTTATTAAAAGCGGGGCGACGCCGTCCTATGTGATCCGGGACGGGAAACTGTTCAAGATCGCCAGTTCCACGGCTCCGATCGGCATTTTGCCGCAGATGCAGGCCGAGGTGACGGAATTCGATCTTCTGGAAAACGACATCATCGTGCTCTCCTCCGACGGGATCGCCTATGACGACGAGCTGTTCCGGGCCGATGACACGGCGTGGTTTGCCGAAATGCTGGAAACCGAATGCGGAGACGATCTGCCCGCGATGGCGCAGAAGATCGTCTCCATGGCCTCCCGGCAGAACACCCGATCCGACGACATGACGGTGGAACTGATCCGGGTGCGGAAAGCGCAGGTCGATGCCGCCGTCGTGCCCCTGCCGGAATACACCCCCGAATCCGTCGCCGAACCCGTCCTGTGATCCCCCGACAAAACCGGAGGTTTTCGGAGAAAAACAGAGAATAACGGAGCAAATCGGTGATTTTCAACAATTAACCCCCGCTTTTTCATGGCTCTTCATAGTTAATTCCGATTAAATCCGATTTTTTCCGAAAATTTTTGAAAAAAATATTGCATTTTGAAAACGTATCTGTTATAATGCACGTATGAATAAAAGGGGCGGCAGATTACGCCCCCGGCGTTCGGTATTTTTTAATATTGTTCACGGCACTTTTTTTGCACGGAAAGTTTTCTTTTCGTGCATTTTTTGAAGCTTGATGCGAAAACCGTCGTTTTTTCGGGTTGGCATCCGTGTGCGTAGCCTGACAGGAGTCATCCGAACCCGGTTACCGGGGGCGGATTCTCCGCCATGCTGTGTTAAAATACTCGTGAATACACAAAGTATTCACTGTGTTTTTGCCTTGCCTACCGAAGAATCCGCTCCCCGGAAACTCTGCGACCCGAAAAGGATGAATTTGCGAGAAGATTTTCGAGTTTGAGAGCGCAGGCGGGCTGTCGCCCGGGGGGAGCGAAAAGCGGAAAGATTCCGCAAAGGCGCCTTTTCGGGCGGGGTCGGATTATTCCTGTCAGGCTAAGCGAGCAGGGCTGGTGGGCGCACAAAAAATTTTTTAAAAAAAGTGAGTGGGGAAAATGGACAAGGAAAAAGTTATCATTCGGTTGACAAACGTTTCCAAAAGCTTCGACGACGAACAGGTCTTAAAAAATATTGACC
>JAGHUY010000039.1 GCA_018064545.1 Candidatus Apopatosoma intestinale
CATCAACGCCGCCTCCGCCAAGAATATTGTAAAATACCGCGAAGAAAACGGCGAATTCAAGACCCGCGCGGAAATCCGCAAAGTCCCGCGTATCGGGGATAAAGCATACGAACAGTGTGCCGGATTTCTGCGTGTTTCCGGATCCTCGGAAATTCTCGACAACACGGGCATTCACCCGGAATCCTACGAAGGAACGAGAAAAATTCTGAAAAAATTCGGCTATACGGAACGGGACGTGGCAGGAGGCCTTGCGGGCATCGGAAAGACCGCGGAACTGTACGGAACGAAAAAACTGGCCGAAGAGACCGGGATCGGAGAGCCGACCGTGATCGACATCGTAAAAGAACTGGAAAAGCCGGGGCGGGATATCCGGGATTCGCTCCCCATGCCCGAACTGCGTTCCGATATTCTCGACTTAAACGATCTGACGCCCGGCATGGTACTCTCCGGCGTGGTCCGGAACGTCATCGATTTCGGGGCGTTTATCGACATCGGCGTTCATCAGGACGGGCTTGTCCATATCTCGGAAATCTGCGAGAAATACATCAAACATCCCTCCGAGGTCCTCTCGGTCGGCGATCAGGTGAAAGTCCGGATCAAAGCCATCGATCCGGTCAAAAAACGCATTTCTCTCTCCATGCGAGGAGTCTAATAAATTATAAAGCCCGGTTTCATTTTTCATCAAATAATTTTTTAATGTGTTTTTTGTGCATTATCGACAAATAGCATTTGCAAAATTTGTTTGGAAAACCTCTTTCCAAACGGGGCGGGTTTTGTTATAATGTCATTGTACATTTTATGCGCCGGTTTGCGCATTTTCTTCGGTTTCCAACGGCGGCTGGGACCGTATTCTTTAATTTGCTTTGCCGCCGAGAACGGAGTTCTTATGGCACTCTTTTCCCTCAGACACATTTACAAAAAGTATCCGGGTGGTGTTACGGCTGTTTCCGATTTCTGCCTGGAAATCAAGGATACCGAATTCATCATCTTCGTCGGTCCTTCCGGATGCGGTAAATCCACGACCCTTCGTATGATTGCCGGCCTGGAAGAGATTACCGAAGGCGAACTTTTCATCGGCGACCGTCTCGTTAACGACATCGCCCCGAAAGACAGAGATATCGCCATGGTGTTCCAGAACTATGCTCTGTAGCCGCACATGACCGGGTTTGTTAACATGGCATTCGGTCTGAAACTCCGCAAAGTTCCGAAGGAGACCATCAAGCGCAAAGTGGAAGAAGCCGCCCGTATTCTGGACATCTCCCACCTGCTCGACCGCTTCCCGAAGGCTCTGTCCGGCGGTCAGAAACAGCGTGTTGCTCTCGGACGTGCCATCGTTCGTGATCCGCAGGTATTCCTGCTGGACGAGCCGCTGTCCAACTTGGACGCCAAGCTCCGTGCTTCCATGAGAACGGAAATTACCAAACTGCACCACAAACTCGGTGCCACCTTCATTTACGTTACGCATGACCAGGTCGAGGCTATGACCATGGCTACCCGTATCGTGGTTATGAAAGACGGTATCATCCAGCAGGTCGATTCTCCTCAGAACCTCTATGACTACCCTGTCAACAAGTTTGTTGCCGGATTCATCGGCACACCTCAGATGAACTTCATCGACTGCACGCTGGAAAAGAAAGACGGCGGTGCTTACCTCACCTTCGGCGATATTTCGATCAAACTGCCTGAGGGCAAGGCCAACGCCCCCGAACTCAAAGATTATTTCGGCAAGCAGGTCATCGCCGGTGTCCGTCCCGAATGTATCCATGATACGCCCGCTCAGGTCGAGGCCAACAAGGAAGCTTCCTTTGAAGCTTACGTTGACGTCACCGAGCTGATGGGTGCTGAGATTTACCTCTACCTCATCGCTAACCGCGTTGTGGTGGACGAAGAACTCGCCTCCAAGAAGAACATGGTGATCGACAAGTCCGTTGAACAGAAACTCATCGCTCGTGTTTCTCCCCGTTCTACCGCCCGTACCGGCGATACGATCCGCATCGCGATCGACACCGAGAGAGTTCACCTCTTTGACAAAGAGACCGAAAAGTGCATCATTCACTAAGTCTAACAGCAAAAGACCGCCGGAATCGGCGGTCTTTTTTTGTCTCAAAGGTGCAATAACACGGACATATCTTATTTTTCGGAAATCGTCACATTAGCCGGAAGAATGCCGGCCTGAGTATATACAATTTCCAGAATCTGCGACAGTTGATTCGGAAGAAGTCCCTCGCTCTTGACTACGATATTGGCTTTATCCCCGTTTACGACGGCTACGCATTCGTCAAAGCCCTTGGATTTGACCAGTGTTTCGATGTTGGCTTCCAATTCGATCGTGGCGGCCATGGCGGCAATATCGGAAAGAGCCTGCTCCTTGACGGCCGCCATGGATTCGGCGTCATCGACCACGCCCTGCAATACTTCCATCGCCTCGTCTCTCGCGCGCTGGCGCTCGATCATCGATACGGAAAAATAATTGGATTCGCCGGATTCTGTCGGATCAGCACCGGAGGGCTTAATGTCATCCACCGGTTTATCCACGCCGAATAACGCCCAGTTGGCATATACTGCCACGTCGATCAATAAGACCGACATCACAATGATAAAATTGCGGAGTCCGATCTTTTTGAACCCTTTTTTGATTCCGTCGCCCGTAAAAACGCTCCCGAACTTGAAATTCTTTTCCGTTGCCTCCGGCAAATTCAGAGCGGCCTCCTCCCCGATCTCGACCTGCTCCATCATGCCGGCTCTCAATGCGGCTCTTTCCACGTTTCTCATACCCAAATCTCCTTATGAATTATTTTGCACCGACAATACAGATCCGATTGCTGGAAATCCCCAGTGCGGTACTGATGACGGAAATCAATTTGGCTTTGATCTCGGCGGAATCTCCCCCGCGGCAAACCACGGAAACCCCTTCGATCTCCGGATAGATTTCCTTCACCAAAATCAGTTCCCCTGCCCCGTTTTCCTTGCGAACCGTGATGTATTCTTTGGCACCGTCTGCTTTTTCGTTGGAAACGTAGACGTACTCGGGACCGCCCTTTACCGTCACCAGAACGCTCAGATCGTCCGAACCTGTTATCTGCTCTGTTATGGTTCTAATTCTATTCTCCACTCGCTCCATATATGCCAAAGCCGATGAATCTTTTGAAAAATCCTGTCCGTTTGTCTCTTTTTCTGTTCCGCTCTTGCCGAGCGAGCCGATCAATATCAACATAAGACCGAGGCATCCGAGGAGAATGAGGCCGATTTTCTTCTTTTTCGTCGTCAGTTGTCCAAGCGAAAAAAACGCCATATTATTCCCCTTTCTGTACTGTGATTATGGTCTTTCGCAAAAACATTTCATATAAATCCGAACGCACATCCTCCGCGCGGGAGAGATCGGGCAGTATAACAGTCAACTCCGTAATCTCGATTTCTTCGGTATTGTCCGTCCGAAGTAAAGCATGGACGGAAACCGTCTCCCGGAGAAAGCAGTATTTCCCGCTCACATAGTCGGCGACCGATTCCTCGATCCGCTTCTTGCTCTGTTCAATGAG
>JAGHUY010000103.1 GCA_018064545.1 Candidatus Apopatosoma intestinale
GGGCTATGGAGTACAAATCTCGTGATTTGGAACGCAAATTTTTGAAAATGAATTCGTTTTTCAAAGCCGTTCTGGTGACGGGCGCGCGGCAGGTGGGAAAAACGACCATGCTGAAGCACCTGGCGGAAGGGACGGGGCGCACCTACGTTTCTCTTGACAACAGCGGGGCGCGTGAGCTTGCCAAATCCGATCCGGTGCTGTTTTTTCAAACCTATAAGCCGCCGATCCTGATCGACGAAATACAGAAAGCCCCCGAACTGTTTGAGCAAATCAAGATCATGTGTGACGCAAGCGAAGATAAGGGCGTGTTCTGGATGACCGGTTCTCAGCAATACGGCATGATGAAAAATGTGCGTGAAACACTTGCCGGCAGAGTCGGGATCGTAACGCTTTACAGTTTTTCGCAAAGAGAAAAGGCCGGAATAACCTTTGAACATGAGTTGGACTTTTCGCTTGCAAACCTGCAAGATCGTCAGAAGAAAACTCCGAAGAACGATATTGTCACCGTTTTCCATCATATATGGGAGGGCGGCATGCCGCAGGTGTTCGGAGCCGACGAGGAAATGCGCGCCGAGTATTACAATTCCTATATTGATACCTACCTCATGCGGGATATTGCCGAAGCGGGCGGGATCACGGATGAAGTCCGCTTCCAAAAGTTCCTTCGTGCCTGCGCGGCACTGGTCTCCGAGCAAGTGAACTACGCAACGCTTGCCGAGGCGGCGGATATCTCACAACCGACCGCCAAAAACTGGTTGGAAGTATTGCAGGGACTCGGCATTGTTTTTTTGCTTATGCCCTATGCGAACAATGAATTGAAACGGCTCGCCAAGACACCGAAACTTTACTTCTGCGATACGGGGCTTTGCGCTTTTCTTTCCATGTGGCTGACGGCAGACGCGCTGATGGTCGGCGCGGCAGGCGGCCATTATTATGAAAACTACGTCGTTTCGGAACTTTTGAAAAATTACGCCTATTCCGCCGTCAAAGCCAATCTGACGTATTTCCGCGATTCCAACGCCAAAGAAATCGACTTGTTTGTGGAAGAAAACGGCATGATCCACCCGCTGGAAATCAAAAAATCGGCGAACCCCGACCGCAGAGAAGTCAAAAAATATCAGGTGCTCGACAAAACGGCCGTTCCGCGCGGAAACGGCGGTATTATCTGTATGTGTGAAGAGCCGATCCCGATCGACGCGGAAAACTGCTTGATCCCCGGCAATCTGATTTAAGGCGAAAAAAGTCAGACACATCATCTTGGGAAACCCAAGGCGGTGTGTCTGACTTATTTTTTTATTTGGTTTTCATGAAAAGGAATTGAGCATATTCAAAACAGCTTTTCTTTGGTTGGGCGAAAGTGAGGAAAAAACTTTTAAAATTTGCTTTTCCTCGTCGGAGAGGCATACGGCTTCGCTTGTCTGAAAGAATTGCGACAGCGTTATGCCAAGTCCCGCACAGATTTTCTCGATGGAAGCGATATTGGGTTGCAGATTCAACCGACGCCAAGTGGAAATGGTTGATTGCGAAATCCCCGAGTTTTCCGCGAGCAGATATTCCGACCACCCGCGCGAAAGCCGCTCTTCCTCGATTCGTTTCAATACGTCAAATTTTGCTTTTTCTCTTTCCATGTCCCAACCCCTATATATTTCGTATCATTCTACTACGATATTATTCCAAAATGGCTTGACAAATAATTGCATTTATCGTATTATAATTATCGGTATATCGTATTATTACTTGAAATAGTGCGATAATATGATTATTTGAAAAAGGAGAGGAAAAAATGGAAAACAATGAACGAATTTTAGCAAAAGCGGACGTAAAGTATACCCCAAACAAAAAGTTTATCAAAATTGTTACAAATATTTGGCTGATTGCCGCTGCCGTCGTTATTATAGTAGGATTTATTTCCGGATCATATTCTTATGATGGCCGATTTAACTTGAGCTGCTTTTTTTATTTATTAACTTTTGAAGAAGGCATGCCTATGGAGGTCTATGGCTTCGGCGTCTTTATGTTTTCTGTTATTTTTATCCCGGCTTTAGCTCTGCCGTTTTGCGTCAATGCTTGCCTTAATGCGATTCGCAAACGTCAATGCAAAAACACGGAACTCTATGTTTCTGAATCCTACGTTTACGGATCATACAGCGGATTTCTTTCCAAGAAAAGTTTGAAAATGCCGATTGAAAAAGTTGACAATCTGACAAACGCTTCAACTTTTAAGGATAAGTTACGTTCAGGCACTACCATCGGCGTTTGCTCCGCTTCGGGAATCATTAGATTTCATTTTGTTCAAAATGCGGAAGAGGTGATTACCGCCGCGATGAATCGTATCAACGAGTTGAAAACGGCTCCCAAAGCGGCACCGGCTTCTTCGGCTTCCACCTCGGACAAATTGAAAGAATTGCTGTCACTGAAAGAATCGGGACTGATTACCGAAGAAGAATTCTCAGCAAAGAAAACTGAACTTTTGACGAAAATGTAAGAGGACATTATTATGGCAGATATGGGAACAAGCGAAGCAAGCAAAAAGTGGGGCTATGTGCAGCGCACAATAGAAAGATGGTGCAGAGATGGGTTGATCCCGGGTGCGACGCAGGATAAGCCGGGCTCGACGTGGCACATTCCCAAAAATGCAAAATGTCCTTGTTCAATCAAAAAGAAAAAACAATAAAAAGATAAACACGCCGTTCGGTCAGACCGAACGGCGTGTTTGGTTTTATTCCATTCTCAAAAAGCCCGCTTATTTCAAGCTTTCTTCGATCGCGACGGCGACGGCGACGGTCATGCCGACCATCGGGTTATTGCCTGCGCCGATGAGGCCCATCATTTCCACGTGAGCCGGGACGGAGGAAGAACCGGCGAACTGGGCGTCGGAGTGCATACGGCCCATGGTATCGGTCATACCGTAGCTGGACGGGCCTGCGGCCATGTTATCCGGATGCAGGGTACGACCCGTACCGCCGCCGGAAGCGACGGAGAAGTATTTGACGCCGTTTTCGACGCACCATTTCTTATAGGTGCCGGCGACGGGGTGCTGGAATCTGGTCGGGTTGGTGGAGTTACCGGTGATGGAAACGCCGACGCTTTCCAGCTTCATGATCGCCACGCCCTCGGGCACGTTGTCCGCGCCGTAGCACTTGACGTTACCGCGGGGACCCTGAGAGAAACGGGTTTCTTCCACGACCTTGACGGTCTCGGTGTACGGATCGAACTCGGTCTTGCAGTAGGTGAAGCCGTTGATACGGGAAATGATATAAGCGGCATCCTTGCCGAGGCCGTTCAGGATCACGCGCAGGGGATTCGTGCGGACCTTGTTGGCGTTGAGAGCGATCTTGATCGCACCCTCTGCGGCGGCAAAGGATTCGTGTCCGGCGAGGAAGCAGAAGCATTCCGTTTCTTCGGACAGAAGCATTTTGCCGAGGTTGCCGTGGCCAAGTCCTACCTTGCGGTTTTCGGCGACGGAACCGGGGATGCAGAACGACTGCAAACCGATACCGATGTTGGCGGCGGCGGTGGCGGCGGACTTGTCGCCGGTGCGCTCTGCCTCCTTATAC